>DAOLFI010000828.1:0-2243 GCA_035326385.1 Niabella sp. | reverse complement strand
AAAAAGAAAAAAACGCTGTTAATGCAGCGTTTTTGAAACAGAGGCGGAGACGGCGAGATTATCTCTATCACCCTAACAAAGTATCATGAATAATCAAACAATTAATAATCAATATCTTAATTCAGTTTTCACTATCATAAAATAGCTTAAAATATCTTACACTATATCAAAAATTGGGTGTAAATTTGGGTGTAACTATTTAATCCACCCATCTATGAATATAAAAAGAAACATAATTTTCGCCCTTGAAAGCCGTAAGAAAAAAGGGATTCGCATAACCGACAATGTACCAATCCGCATGCGTGTTGTTTTTAACGGGAATCGTATTGAATTTTCAACCGGATATAGGATTGATGTGGGTAAATGGGATGTTGAAAGACAAAAAGTACAAAACTGCTGTACCAATAAACTTAAACAGAGTGCTTCAGAGATCAATACCGGCCTGCAAAAGTATGCTACAGACATTCAGCAAATATTTAAAGAATTTGAAGTAAAAGAACAAATACCCTCAGCAGAACAGATAAAAACTGCGTTTTCAAAAACAATCAACAAAAAAAGCGATATCCCCCGGGAGTCCCCTTCCACACAAACTTCGTTTGACACTGTTTTTAATCAATTTACAAGAGAGTGCGGCAGGCAGAATAACTGGTCAGAATCCACTTATGGAAAATTCGCCGCTGTTAAAAATCATCTGACAGCATTCAATCCCAAACTCGACTTTGATTTTTTCACCGAAACGGGCCTTAATGATTATGTAGAATTTCTACGGGAGACTAAGGAAATGCGCAATAGCACAGTAGGAAAGCAAGTCGGATACCTAAAATGGTTCCTCAGATGGGCATATAAAAAAGGCCATCATAACAATTTTGCTTACGATACTTTTAAACCAAAACTTAAAAGCACCAAAAAGAAAGTGATCTTTCTTAGTTGGGAGGAATTAAATAAACTAAGAAAATACAAAATACCTGCGAACAAACAACACCTGGAACGCATTCGCGACCTGTTTCTGTTTTCTTGTTTTACGGGGCTTCGCTATTCCGATCTCGTTAATTTGAGGCGCAGCGACATCAAAGAAAATCATATTGAAATAACGACCATCAAGACAGCGGATAGTCTTATTATTGAGTTAAATGACCATAGTAAAGCCATTATTGAAAAATACAGGGACATTGCGTTTGAACACGGCAGAGCGTTGCCGGTTATCAGCAATCAAAAGATGAATGATTATTTAAAAGACCTGGCCGAACTTGCGGAAATCAACGAACCTGTAAGGGAAACATATTATAAAGGCAATAAACGCATTGATACAATCACGCCGAAATATACATTATTGGGAACACATGCAGGCAGGAGAACTTTTATATGTAATGCTTTATCCCTTGGCATTCCTGCACAGGTAGTGATGAAGTGGACTGGCCATAACGATTACAAGGCCATGAAGCCATACATTGATATCGCCGATAATATTAAGGCCGATGCTATGAGCAAATTCAACCAACTTTAATAGCTTTTATCAATGGATAATGCAATGACGATAACTGAAGTTATTCCTGCTTATACCAACCTGAAACATATCTATACTCAGGTGGTCGGCAGACGCGATATCAGCTTTGCCGATCAATGTCAATTGACATTGTTTTACAATCAGTATCAGGGCAAGATTGAAGATTTTGACAGGATGGTCGTTAATCTTCTATTGCAAAAAGATAGCCATACCTGTGGCATTTTAATAAACCGTCTTAAAACGACCATTAATGAAATTATAAAAATTTACGATCAAAATAAAGAGCTATTAAATAATCTGGATATTGATAATGTTTGCCAAAAAGTGGCTAAACAGTATGATACAATTATCCGGGAACAAAGCCATACTACCAGGGAGTATAGTATGGAGCTAACCAAAATTGAAGGGACACTTGATATGCTACCTTATAGAAAATCCAGCAAAGAAGAAGAGCAATTTTTATTTCGGAAAAGGGATTCAGTTAAAGTTTTATACGATGAAGAAAAGAAAAAGCTATCCGCACTTTATGACCTTCAGAAAGAGGCATGGGAAGCAGCAGGCCGCAATAATAAAAACATATTTGAGGATATTCATAATTTAAGCCTGTCTTTACTTGCAGGTATTGAAACCTATTTAACAGATCGTAACCCAACAGCGACTGCCGGCGATAAAGCAATAGTTGCCCCTGGAACAATTGCGCCTTATTTTGATATGGGTATTATATCTGCCGTTCACAAAG
>DAOLFI010000037.1:0-11257 GCA_035326385.1 Niabella sp. | reverse complement strand
GAGCAATACCCGCCATACCTCGCTGGATGCACCGGTGCACGAAGCAGAAGATGTAGCCATGGGCGATTTGCTGGAAGGTGGATCAGACACTGATGATGATGTGATGAAAGATTCTTTGCGTAATGAGATCCGCCGTGTATTGAAATCCCTTTCACCACGTGAAGCGGAAATTGTAAATGCCTATTTTGGTTTGGACGGAGAGAACGGTGTAACTATTGAACAGATTGGCCAGAAATATGATCTTACCAAAGAGCGTATCCGCCAGATCAAGGAACGTGCTATCAAACGCCTTCAAAAGGCAAGGTACAGCAGTGCGCTGAAGTCTTATTTAGGATAGATCCTCCTGGATTATATAGATATTAGAAAACTCCGGTCAAAGCCGGAGTTTTTCATTTTCATGGAAGGGGTCAGGGTTAAAGAAATATTTTGAAACCAATACCGAGATTTTGTAATACACCGGCGTTTAAGCTGGTATTTACAGAAAAAGTTTCCTTGCCCGGCATTGTTACCTGCTCTTCTGTACTGCTTTTTGCTTTTGCATAGTTAAGGCTAACGATATTGGGAATAGCTAATTCGATTTGCGCATTTTTTAATACCTGGTAGGATATACCAGGCATTAAGGAAAGGTTAGCTCCATTAGTTTTTTCTGTTATGGAGCTACTGATTGTTTCAGTCTTTGTTTTGCCCTTAGTGTATAATGCTGCAGCCTGTCCAAATATGTAAAAATTACTACCAAGGGGTTTGTAGGCCCTATAGAATGCACCGGCTCCAATATTGTTAATATAGTTAGTGTTCGGTGTAGACCCGCTAAAACTGTAGCTTTGTTTTGCCGATGTAAGTGATACAATAACACCTAATATCTGGTTCTTTTTAAAAGAATATCCTGACAAGATCTCAAAAGCGCTGTTTCTGCCTTTCTGACTAGAGAGGTTTGATGGAGATTCAGCCTTATTCTTTGAACTGTAAAAGCCGGCTTGTCCGCCAATTAGCCAGGAACCTTTTTCAATTTGCGCATGAACGGTGGTAAAACCAGCAGAAAGAATGATAATGGTTAATAGGAATTTTATTTTCATAAAATGATTTTATTATTAAGCGTTTATAATCTGTTAGAGTGGATAAGTTAAGGTTAGGGGAGAAGTATTTTAAAGCCGATGCCCAGATTCTCAATCGGATTGGACCTGAGGTTAGCGTGTGCATAAAACAATTCATTTGAAGCATTAAGGCCCGGGTTTTCGGACTTTGAATAACCTATCTGAAATATATTGGGTATGCTTATTTCTAAATGAACATTGTTGAGTACCTGATAAGCCAGGCCCGGGGATAAAGAAAGGTCAACACTGTTCATTTTAAACATATTTTCATTCAAACTATATTTACCGTTTGCATACCAAGCGCTAGTTTGACCGAATAAAAAGAATTTATCACCTAAAAGTTTATATCCTCTGTAAAATGCCCCTATCCCTTTTTGATGCCCTTTTGTGGACCGGGTTTGGACAATTCCTTCCTCCAGGGGCGTTTCATCGTGAAATGTGGAAGGAGCATAGGTGGCGATCAGTCCCAGGATATTGTTTTCTTTGAAGGCAAACCCAACGTTTAAGCCGAATATGCCGCCTTTTGATGACACTGTTTTGGGAGAATTAAGCTGAGGTAGGCTTTCGTCTTTAAGTGTGTTGTAGGATGCAGCGCCGCCAATGATCCATGTTCCTTTTTCTATTTGTGCATTTGCAGTTAGAAAGGTGGAAAATAGAAAGGCCGCAGTTACTAAAAGTTTTGTTTTCATAAAATGGTTGATTCAGGATTAAAAAAATTTCAGCAATGAAACGAAAGGATTTTTACTTTCGCTCTATAAAATGTGTTAAAAACATTTTTACTTTTACGCTTTAACGAATTGATATGAAAGTATTTGTAACAGGTGCTAATGGTTTTGTAGGCAGCTATATAGTGGATCAGTTATTAAAAGACGGGCATGAGGTATTTGCATCCTCGCGCACAGGAGACCTGTCAGCATTCAACAGCAATAAAAGCTATCGTTTTATACAGGCTGATTTTACAGACCCCTATGCTTTACACGATGCTTTTGAATTTGTGCAGCCTGATGTAGTAGTGCATAGCGGCGCTATGAGCAAGCCAGACGATTGTGAATTGAACCAAACTGATGCGTTTGATATAAATGTATTTGGCACAGTGCAGCTGCTCTTAAATGCTGAGACTTGCAAGGCATTCTTTATTCATCTTTCAACCGACTTTATTTTTAATGGTGAAAAGGGCATGTATAATGAAGAAGATACGCCCGACCCTGTAAGTTACTATGGCAAAACCAAACGGGATGCTGAAGAGGCCGTGATGGAATACAAATATGGCTGGGCAATTGTGCGCACCTGTTTTGTATACGGTAAACCGTTTTACGGGCGGGACAGCTTTACTACTATGATCGGAAAAAAGCTTAAGAACAACGAGCCTTTTAAAGTGGTGAATGACCAGGAGCGCACGCCCACCCATGCAGCGGACCTTGCGAGGGGCATTGCATCTATTATTAATAAACGGGCTGAAGGTATTTATAACTTGGCCGGGAAAGATGTACTGACGCCTTATGAAATGGCTATAGCTACAGCTCAATATCTTAATATAACAGAGCACCAGCTAAGTCCGGTAACGCGTAACGAATTTAAAGAAATAGCAGTACGCCCGCTAAAGAGTGGGTTGAATATTCAAAAAGCAATGCACGACTTAGATTATGCACCAATGAGCTTTGAAGAGGGATTAAAGGAAGCATTGGATATGTAAAAATACTTTGGGTATGAAGGCTATTGTTTCCAAAATACAGTACACAGACTTTGAGCCGGGAGAGTTTATAGATGAGCAGGAGAGATTGTATGACGAAACGGTAAAATTGATTGAATCATATCCCTGGCAGGAGCAAAGGCGCCATCTTAGAATAGCACTTACCAATCCTTCCGTAACCCTTTGTTTTGAAAATAGCTGCTTCCTTAAACTTGCAACTTACTACAATAGTAAGTATGTATTATATAACATGGATATTGATGGCGTGGTATATGTAAAGAGTTTTGTACAGCTATCCGAAACGTATGAATACATTAAAAGCTTTTTTGAAAACGGGTATTTGGATACAGGTCAGCTTAAGAAGCATTCTTCCCGGAAAAAGCGAAACAGAATACATTTTATTTCTCAGGATTTTTTGTATGAAATAACACCTGAACGATGTAAAAAATATCTTTCTGATGTATTGATGTTCCAGTTGTATATAATTGCGGCTTTCTGTTTGTTATTATTAATAACACAGGGTATAGATGTAGTATTTTGGACCTTGCTTGTGATGGTCTTTCTTTGGAGCCCGATCTTAATGCTAATGCTAAACTATTACCGCTTTAGTAAAGGTAAACTACTGAAGCTTTCAAAAGGGAACCCGGTATTTTTATACGGGGATAAAACTAATCCGGCTGAGTACTACAAGGACAATATAGAAATGGTTACTATTTTGAAGAATACAAGTTCAAGGTGCCCGTGGAGCGACTTTGCTGTTTTTAAAGTGGTATTTATAGACAGAACAGTTATAAAAATCCCTACATTATTTTCGGACTATGAATTGCTCTATGATAAATTTCCCTGTCAGCGTAAAGTAATTAAACATCGTGCTATACCTTTTGTAAAGCAGGACTAATAATTTAATGGACTTTCCTGTATTTTTTCTCTCCCGCTTTTATTGCAATCTTTAACCTGTTCTCTTTAGGAGGTATCGGGCAACTGTACCCCGAAACATAAGCGCAATAAGGGTTATAAGCTTTGTTGAAATCTATTGCCACCTTGTTGTTTTTAATGTCATCAATTTTAAGATCTATATACCTGCCTGTTTCATAAGATTCCTTTCCAGTGGTAGCATCGGTAAAGGGTAAGAAAAGATGGTCGGCATATTGCGGATTTTGTATTAGGTCCTGTGATTGATAAACGTAGAGTGTTTGTATTTGGCTGTTCAACTCAAAAGTCAGCTTTCCATACTGCCTGTACATTTTTGTTTTGCCGCTTGATGTGGGCAGTGCAAACCAGGGCGCATTTTTTACATACTCGAAAGTTGCCTTTACCTTATAGGTTTCATCAATTGTAAAAAACTGCAATTGCTTTTTATCATCGCCTTTTACCACTTCGTGCCTGGATACATAATCATTAATGTATTGCTGCATGCTGTCTTTATAAGTGGTTTGTGCATGGGCTATACCGGCCAACAACAATAAAGCAATCCCTAAGAATTTCATCTGTATATGCTTTTAAATTTTATGAGGTAAAAATATCTCTGCCATCATACAGCGGGCACTGCCTCCGCCATTATCCTCAATAGTATTTAATGGTGAATGGATAATGGGATTGAAAGAGCGGATCAGGCTGATCTGGTCTTCATTCAATGAATGAAAAGCTCTTGTTGACATAACAAGAAGCTGTTCGCCGGCTTTGTTCTCCAGCTGTAACATATTACCGGCAAACTGGTTCATTTGTTCCATACTTATTCCAATGATTTCTTTATCTGTTTCTGAGAGCCTTGAAATAAGCATTTGCTTTTGAACATTATCTCTGATGCTTTCAAGACATATAATTGCATATTGGTCCGCCACGCACATCATTACATTGGTATGATAAATTTCATTACCCTCAGCATCAAAAGCATTGAACAATACAGGCTGGTAGCCCATAGCATCGCAAAAATCATATAATGCAGTAGGGTAGGTGCGGGGCGAGAGGCAGGCATAAGCCAGCTCATGGGTTCTGTCTAATACCATGCTGCCGGTACCTTCCAGGAAAATGCCCTGTTTTTCATAACCCGTAAGATCAATAGTGCTGCGGATAAAAAACGTTTTATTAATGTTTGCGATCACATTTTTGGTTCTTTCTAACTGCCTGTTGGGGGCGAACATAGGATATAGCACTACTGTGCCGTCTTCATGAAACGAAACCCAGTTGTTGGGAAAAATCGCATCGGGTGTATGCGGTTCAGGGGCATCCTCCATGACGGTTACATCAATGCCGCTGGTGCGGAGCATCTTTACAAAACCATTAAACTCCTGCAATGCTTTTTGATGAACATTTAATGGTTCCGATATTTTTTGGAAACTGTTGTTTACTGCTGTTTGCGGATTGTAGGCAAATGCTGCAGGGCGTATCATTAGTATATGCGAAGTAGTCATTTCTTTGAGTTGACAGATGACAGTTGACAGATGTTAGTATTCAGACAATAGTACTTAGATATTAGACAGTGACCTGCGACCAGTATCCAGTAACTATACTTTTCGGACTTCCTGACTTTACCGACTTTCGGACTCTCTCAGCAATGGCATACTCATGCAATGAAACCCGCCGCGTGCGCGCGAAAGCTCAGCTGAAGGCATAACAATAAACGTATTTTTAATGTCTTTTACTGTAGTTGTTCCCTCTTCTAATTGTTGTAACAGGTCTTTTACATCAATAGTTTTGAAGCCGGCTTTCATAAATGCCTGTAAGGTTTTGTCGTTGCGGTCATATCCAACCACTACTCCTTCCTTTAAGGCCAGCAAATTGCAGCTGTCTGTCCATTGCTCACGTACATCAAAGGGAAACTCATTATTCCCCGAGTATATAAATTTTACTTTTTCGGTACATCCGAGGTCGTTTTTGCTGATATCGATCAACAGATCTTCCAGATTGTCAAAATATACGGGGTTGGAAATGTTTTTCTTTTTAAACTGTACAATACTGATGGCTTCTTCTTTTTTTCGTGTGTCCAAAGCTTTTTGTATGTCATCCGCATCTTCCTTTTTAACATGCTTCCGCGAAAACTTGCCCAGCATAACCCATATGTTTTTTTGTACCTGTGTGAAGATGGTATCAATATGCATATAATCCCGCTTCCGGGGAATTTTGATCACTGATACTTTTTGTACCACATTTTTTTCGAAAAGTATTTTAATGGCAATATGGGCTGCTTCCAGCGAGGTGCGCTCACTAACCCCTATAAGCAGATGGCCTGCACTAACCACCATAATATCTCCACCTTCAAGGGTGACCAGTTTTTCTTCTGAATCTGAAGGCAGCAGGAACTGATGCGCACTTTCGGGTAGCTCAATTATTTTATCCCTGTAATGTTTAAATAGCGGATGATTGTAGAAAATATATTTCATCAGCAAAGCTTCGCGGGTGCGGGCCTGCCTGGCAGGTTTATTTAGCAGAATATGGTCATTAATGACTATGCCGATATCTCTTGTAAAAATAAAATTAGGCACAGGAGGGAAAAGCATTTCGGTTTCTTTATAATAAGTGCCGGTAATAAAAATATGAGCCAGTTCTTTAGCTTCTGCCTGCATCAGTTCGTTCTGTAATTCATACGAACAGTTCTCTACAGCGCATACAGAGGCCACCAGCTTTAGCCTGATATCCACCTGTTCTAAGATTTCCGCTAACAGCCATTCAATTTCTATTACATGCGTAGACCTGTAAAAACGGGAGCTTGAGGGTTTATAAAATTCATAATTGTTTTTCGGGTCATCAATCTCTGCAAGCCGGCCTTTTATTTTCCCGGGATCCAGAAAGTAGAGTAACAGTTTTATGTAGTAGTCGTACTCTTTACGCCTGATGGTTTCCAGGTGTACAATGTCCTCAAAAAGCCAGTCCTGCGCTTTGGAAGGCACAACCTTGCCCAGGCCGCTGTCCGGGCTATGTACCAGGAGCCGTTTTAATGTGCCTGTTTCTGATGTTACATAAATTTCTTTTTCTTTCATGGTTTTTGTACGAAAGTCTAAGATAATACGGTTTTTACTGCAAAGCAAGTTTATTTACTTAGCTTGCGGCCCGATGAGAAAATCGTTTTTACAACTGCATATTGCTGTGCTGCTGGCAGGATTTACAGGTGTGCTGGGCGGACTGATCACCATGAATGAAGGTTTGATTGTGTGGTACAGATTGCTTATTACGGCTGTTACGCTTTGGGCTTTATTCTTCGCTACAAGAAAGCTGCAGCGGATACCTTTAAAAGATATTTTGCAGTTGTCCGGTATAGGTTTTATCAGCGCCCTGCATTGGGTATTTTTTTACGCGGCTGTCAAGTACGGAAATGTATCTATAGCTCTGGTCTGTTTATCGGTGGTGAGTTTCTTTTCTTCTGTTTTAGAACCGCTCATTAACCGGGTAAAGATTAATAGGATGGAACTGCTGTTTGGATTAATGAATGTGCTGGGAATATGGCTGATCTTCCATTTTGACTCCACTTATAAGCTGGGTATTGCATTGGGGTTAATGGCTGCCTTTTTTGGAGCCTTGTTCCCTATACTGTTGAAGCTGAAAATAGCTTGCATTAATATGCAAACGGTGCTTTGCTGGCAAATAACGGGAGGCTTTATAACATTGTCGCTGGTTATGCCGTTTTACCTTAAGGCCTTTCCGGTGGAAAGTATAGTGCCTTCGCTGAGTGATTTTTTATGGCTGCTGGTATTGGCCTGGGTATGCTCGGTAATAGCTTTCCAGTTTTCAATGAACGCCCTGAAAAAATTATCGGCTTTTACCGTGAATTTATCTTACAGCATGGAGCCTGTTTATGGTATATTGATGGCTTTTTTTCTTTTCAGGGAAAACCAGGTATTGAATAAAGGTTTTTATTTGGGTACTGCGGTCATATTTTCCACGCTGGCACTGCATACTATCTGGCTGAAACGAAAGTACAGGAAGAATAGCAAGTGGGCGGTGGTGAGTAGTGGAGTGGCGAGTAGTGAATAGCGAGTAGTTCCTCATGCATAGCTGAGTCTCCAGTAAGGGACTCTGGATAATAAAAGCGGGCAGCAAGTAAGGGCTGAGTGACACTGCCACGCAGGACAGCCAGCCTGTATTCATAGCCTTACTTCAGACCTGCGCAAGATATGTTACTGGATGCTGGTTACTGGTTACAAGATGATCCGTTGAATATGGAACATGGAGCATTCCTGCCCGTCCGGTCAGGCGGGGATTGTTGATTATTATCTGGGTATAGAATTTCTGCACTCTTTGGATTATAGTTCATGGCCAATCCTTATCAACTTTCAACCTGCCAACTTTTCAACCTTCCCCCTGTCAACCGTCATCTGTCCACTGTCAGCTTAGTTAACGCCGTTTACTTCTGCGGTTTTATCTATTTTTTGTACAAGGCCCTGCAAAACCTTTCCCGGACCGGCTTCTGTAAATTTAGAAGCGCCGTTGGCAATCATTTCCTGTACACTTTGTGTCCAGCGAACCGCACCTGTAAGCTGTGCAATAAGGTTTTCTTTTATCTCTTCCTTATCTCTTACAGCCTTTGCTACCACGTTCTGATATACCGGGCAGGCGGGGTTATGGAAAGTTGTTTTTTCAATGGCTTCCTGCAATTCTTTTTGGGCAGGTTCCATTAAAGGGGAGTGAAACGCGCCTCCTACAGGCAGCACTAATGCACGCTTGGCACCGGCAGCTTTCATTTTTTCGCAGGCTATTTCGATCCCCTTGATACTGCCGCTGATAACTAACTGGCCCGGGCAGTTATAGTTGGCCGGAACTACAATTTCTCCTGTTTCTTTTTGCACTTCTGCACAAATTTCTTCTACTTTTTCATCAGGAAGATTGATGACAGCTGCCATAGTAGAAGGGTTGATCTCGCAGGCTTTTTGCATAGCGCCGGCCCGAACGGATACAAGCTGCAACGCATCTTCAAAAATTAAAGTACCATTGGCCACTAATGCTGAAAATTCGCCGAGCGAATGCCCGGCTACCATGTCGGGCTTTGCATCCTGTATGGTCCGGTATGCTATAATAGAATGCAGGAAAACTGCCGGTTGGGTAACATTGGTTTGTTTTAGCTCTGCATCTGTTCCGTTAAACATTATGTCTGAGATGCGGAATCCCAGGATTTCATTAGCTTGTTCGAACAGTTTTTTTGCAAATACACTTTCTTCATAATGGCTTTTTCCCATTCCTGTAAACTGCGATCCCTGTCCGGGAAAAATGTAGGCATGTTTCATCTTTATTAGATAGTTTTATTTCAGAGTTGTGTTGTTTTTGATCAAATAATCATACTATACGCAGTGCTGATGAACTGATTCGGCAGGTATCGGGGCTATCCCGCCCTGAAAGACATTTACTTTACAGCAGTCAGGCGGCCAGGTCATAAGCACCACTTTTGGTATCAATAAAAATCTAATGCAAATCTGCACTTATTAATTTTAAAAATTCACTTCTGGTAGGATTTTTTTGAAACTCACCGTCAAAAGCCGAAGTTGTGGTTACCGAGTTTTGCTTTTGTACGCCGCGCATCATCATACACAAATGTTTGGCTTCTATTACTACGGCAACGCCAATAGGATTAAGAGTTTCCTTAATGGCATTCATGATTTGTACGGTAAGCCTTTCCTGCACCTGCAGCCTGCGGCTGTACACATCCACCACCCGGGCAATTTTGCTTAGACCGGTGATCCACCCGTTAGGAATATAGGCTACATGGGCCTTCCCGAAGAAGGGCAGCAAGTGATGCTCGCACATACTATAAAGCTCAATATCTTTTACCACAATCATTTCGCTTATATCTTCATGAAATTTAGCTGAATTGATAATGGCATGCGCATCAAGGTTATATCCTTGTGTCATGTATTGCATGGCTTTAGCCTGGCGTTCGGGGGTTTTTAACAGGCCTTCCCGCCCGGGATTTTCGCCCAGCAATTGCAACACTTCCTTAAAGTTGCTGATGAGGCCATTGGTGACCTGCTCATCATAATTTTCTGTTTTGCTGTAGGACATATAATGTTTCCGATATTTTGCAAATATATCTGTTATACTTTCTTAATTTGCAGGGTATTCCACAAAATTCCTGGGGGTTTCGTACAGGCGTATCTGCAGATCGAGCTCGGCATCTATATGAGGCCTTATTAAATTGTAAATAACAATAGCAATATTTTCTGCTGTTGGGTTAAGCGTTTTAAATTCTTCTGTGTCTAAGTTCAGATTTTTATGATCGAATTTTTGAACCACTTCTTTTTTCAGGATCCCGCTTAGCTGTTTCATATCCATTACAAACCCTGTTTTGGGATCGGGAATCCCGCTTACTTTTACTACCAGGTCGTAATTATGGCCATGATAATTAGGGTAGGCACATTTGCCAAATACATTTTCGTTGGTGGTATCATCCCATTCGCTGTAGTACAAACGATGAGCTGCGTTAAAATGCTCCTGCCGGTAAACGGATACTTTCATTGGTAATGCTGATGAACAATTTAAAGTATAGAGAATAAAATGTACCCGGGTTATTTTTTACTCATAATAATCCCTGTATGGCTAAAGTAGCAAAAAAAAATAATTTTTGAGAATGTTTTAACTGAAGGCTCACGCTTTAAATGACTGCCATTGGGTTATGAAAGGAATAGATGAACAATTACTGCATAAAAATGTTGTTTATTGGAAAAATAGTAAGTAATAAAACAGAGAAAGCCTTAATTTCCACCTTATGAAGCGAAGCCTGTTCCTTATAACTTTAGTTACTGTATTTCTATCATACAGCTGCGGGAATGCACAAAACCATACAGCAGAAAAGTTAGGCGCTGCTGCCTTTTCTGAAAAGATAGACCAAACGCCCGGAGCTATTATTTTAGATGTGCGTACACCTGGCGAGTATGAGAAAGAGCATATTAAAGATGCTGTGAACTTTAACTGGAATGATCCCGGCTTTGCAAAGCAGGTTGCTAAAATGGACAAAACAGAGCCGGTGTTTGTGTATTGCTTAAGTGGTGGCCGAAGTGCCGCTGCTGCTAAAAGTATGCGTGAGCAGGGGTTTGAACAGGTATATGAAATGGAGGGTGGTATTTTAAAATGGAAAGCAGCCGGGCTCCCGCTGCAAGCAGATCCTGATGTACCTGCTGCCTCCGGAATGACCCTGCAGCAGTTTGAAGAGGCCATCACATCAGACAAAAAAGTGCTGGTAGATTTTTATGCAGAATGGTGTGCACCCTGCAAAAAGATGAAGCCTTATCTTGATGAAATTGCAAAGGATATGATGGATAAAGTAAAAGTAGTACGTATTGATATTGATGCCAATCCTGAAGTAGCAAAAGCATTGAAGATAGAGGCTTTGCCGGTATTGCACCTTTATCAAAATAAAAAAATAACCTGGTCCAATATGGGCTATATCGATAAAGAAGGAGTTCTTCAGCAGCTGAAAAAATAACTTGGCAATCTATTGTTTAGCGATCTCTTTCAATATTCTCCCGGACTCGATAATATGAGTGCCATCAGG
>DAOLFI010000827.1:0-2249 GCA_035326385.1 Niabella sp. | reverse complement strand
CCCATCAGAGTCCGGTTCCGCTGCATTTCGCGGCCTTTAAAGGCTTTTACCGCCATCTGTATAGTAATGCTGCTTACCAGGATGAAGGCAGTAGATACCCAGAAAACCTTAGGCAGCTCTATAGTTCTCCAGCCCGTAAGACTGCTTTTTACAATAAACGCGCTGGTGAGGCCGGCAAACATCATGATCATGCTCGCCATGGCCACCCATAAAGTAAACTTATGAGGATGCAGCCTTTTATGTTGTTCATTGCCCACAGATGTCTGAACCATGATTTATTGTAATTATTTTGATTTTAATTATCTGAACGCTGATCTTATACGTTCAGACTATACTTTCGCCAATAACAGCGCCAGCAACACCACCGGCAAATACATATAACTTCCAAACATCACATTTCTTGCACTCTTTACATCCATTTTGTTATACAAAGTCACACATCTCACTATCATAAAAATATTGGCCATGCCCACCAACACTAATGCAATAATCCCTTTTGTTCCGGCGGTTGTGCTTATTCCCGTAAAAAACGGAGCTATAGTTATAGGTATCAGCAAAAGCGAATAAACCAATGTCTGCAATGCCGTAAACTTTGTAGGTCCTTTATCGCTGGGCAACAATTTAAATCCTGCCTCGCTGTAATCCTTATGTGCTACCCAGGCTATGGCCCAGAAATGAGGGAACTGCCATAAAAACTGTATCCCAAACATTACAGCGCCACCCAGCCAGTCAATATCCTGTCCCGGAACAAAACCAGCCACCCAGCCTATAAGGCAGGGCAAAGCCCCGGGAACTGCGCCAACCAAAACCGCTATGGAGTTTACCTTTTTAAGCGGCGTATAAATAAAGGCATATAAAAACAGGCTAAATGCAGCCAGCAATGCCGCTGTCCAGTTAAAATAATAACCTAAAATAAACACGCCCAAGGCTCCGGTCAATACAGCAAAGCCCCAACCCTGCTCCGGCGTTATACGCCCGCTTGCAACAGGTCTTTTTGCTGTACGCTTCATAAGCGCATCGGTATCTTTCTCCACCACCATATTGATGGTATTAGCGCTGCCTGTTACCAACATCCCACCTGCAAAGAGCAAAACTATACGCCACCAGTCAATCAGCACACCAGGCACCAGCAGGTAACTGATTACACTGCTGAACACCACCATTATACTCAAAGAGGGCTTAATAAGCTGTATATAATCTTTTAAGCCGCCTCCTTTTTGTTCCAATTTATTTAGTAGTTAATAGTAAAGAGTTAATAGTAAACAGGATGCTGTCCTACTCACTACTCACTATTCACTGAATTAATGAGCACTTTCTTTTTCTCCTATCGGCTCGGTTTGGGGAATAAAATCCCTGCCATCTTTACCATAATCATAAGACCAGCGATGCACTTCAGGGATCTCGCCCTCCCAGTTACCATGCCCGGGCTTAATAGGTGTGGTCCATTCTAAAGTTGTAGCACCCCATGGGTTCAAAGACCTTACCCTTCTTCCTTTATACATTGAATAAATGTAGTTGAATACAAACATCAGTTGCACTGCAAACACCAGTACGGTAACTACAGTGATCATAGCATCCAGGCTCTGGAACTGGTTAAAGCTAACCCAGCTGCTTTTATCTAAATACCTTCTTGGCATACCGGCAAAGCCCTGGTAGTGCATAGGCCAGAAGATAAGGTAAGCGCCAATCAGGGTTACCCAGAAGTGGATATAGCCCAGCGTATTGTTCATATAGCGGCCATACATTTTAGGGAACCAGTGGTAAATACCGCAGAACATTCCAAAAAATGCAGATACCCCCATCACAATATGGAAGTGAGCAATCACAAACATAGTATCGTGCAGGTGGATATCAATGGTGGAGTTACCCAGGAAAATCCCCGTTAACCCGCCCGAAATAAATAAGCTTACAAATCCTATAGCAAACAGCATTGCCGGCGTAAAGCGGATATTACCGCGCCATAATGTAGTAAGCCAGTTAAATACTTTAATAGCCGAGGGAACCGCAATAAGCAGTGTTAATAATACAAACACTGAACCGAGGAATGGGTTCATACCCGTAACAAACATGTGGTGCGCCCATACCAGGAAGGCCAGTATACAGATGGCAAACAGGGAAAATACCATCGCCATATAGCCAAAGATCGGCTTACGTGCATTCACCGACATTACTTCTGATACAATACCCATTGTAGGCAGGATGATAATATATACTTCGGGGTGCCCCAGGAACCAGAAAAGGTGCTGGAA
>DAOLFI010000036.1:0-11288 GCA_035326385.1 Niabella sp. | reverse complement strand
AAATATTTATCATTATTTAGTGATGATATGGTCACTAATACTTCACTTATGGTCACACAAAGTACTTCCGTTTGATAGTAGCTTGCAATTGAATAAAAACATTCATTATTAAAGAAAAAGAAAATGCAAAAACTACTACCTTTTGATTATAATAGAAGGCAATTAGTTCTTCACCATCAAAATTTCAAAGAATACTTGATTGAGGTGCGACCTCTGTGCTTAACCAGAGATATAAGCTTTATTCATAAATGGGTAAATATGCCTTACACCCAAAAATTTTGGCAAATGCCTGGCTCTTACGAGGCCGTATATTTTCACTATAAAAATGTTCTTGATAACGTGCTTGGATATCCTGTTGTTTTTTTCTTTAGAAGCAAGTTGGAACCAATTGCATTGATGGAGGTTTATGCAGTTAAAAATGAAGAAGTTGGAAAGCTTTACCAATTACAGGATGAAGACATTGGCATTCACTTTTTAATGAGTCCTTTTGAAAATAAAATTTCCGGTCTTAGTTTAAATGTTATGCTTACGGGATTAAGCTTTCTGTTTTCGAGAGGTGCTAAAAGAATAATAGGAGAACCAGATAAGGATAACATTAAAGCAAATGAATTGGTTAAAAGAGCAGGCTTTAAGTACCAAAAAGAGATACAAATGTCATACAAAAACGCAAACCTGTATTTATATGAGCAAGAAGATTTTAAAAGAGCCTATCCGGGGTTTTGATTACCTCTAAATTATTTCTGACCTTCTAAACCGAATATCATGTTGCCAAAAGAAAGCCAAGGGCTTGCCCTGGCAAGGGGATTTATTGTCTTTATCATGCCTGCTGTGCATAGTGTAATGATGTACAGCAATGACATTGTAAAGGCGGGTTGGCTTGGAATTGCTTTAGGATTTTTTGCAGAGCAGCCAGGAGCACAGCTTTTCATGTTGCAAATGGGTCTGTTTATTGGTATGGGTAAACAAAAGACCCTGAAAACGATCCTGAAACGTTTTGTACTATTACTTGCTGCCGGATACCTTTTAAATCTTTTAAGGCTGGTACTACCTTATTTATGGGGCGGTGTTCCGGATATGTTTTTGGTGCATAATAATTTGCCCGACAATAAATTTACGCCACTTTATTTATTCCTTATTGGCGACATCCTACAATTTGCAGCTTTAGGATATCTATGTTGCCAGGTTGTGCATCGCCTCATAAAAAGTATTTATTACCGGATTTTCCTTTTATTGGCGTTTGTGTTTATTTCGCCCTTAGCCTGGACTTCGCAACCTGATAACGTTGTTCCACAATTTATTTTTGGACTGTTCAACGGCCATCCGCCAAAAGTTTTCTTTCCATTTTTTCCCTGGGTGTGTTATCCACTTGCTGGCCTTATTATCTCCCAGGTATGGCAGCGCTATCATGTATTTAAAATATCGCTTTGGTTTCTCATATCAGCAGGCCTTGTTGTAACCGGCATGGCAATTAGCAGTATTGAGCCTTCAGAGTGGAACCAAAATCTTTACCGGCTTGGGCCGGGAGGAACCATTTACCATCTTGGAGCAGCAATAGCCTGGATGGTGCTATTAATATTTTTGTCCTTCAAAATAAAGCTCAACACTTTTTTCTCATTCCTGGAATGGCTAAGCCTCCATATTACTCCTATATACTTTATTCAGTGGATGGTAATTATGTGGATGATACCTGTTTTTACCTACCACGGCCTAAACGTTACACAAACTTTATTGGCAATGATAGTTTCCACTATGATAAGCTTTTGCCTGGCAAGCTTATTTGAAAAGATAAAATCGAGGCCTACTTAATTCATTATATAAAATTAAAATCAAAGACATGAGAACCGAAACCATTTACGACATTGGGGCGATAGGTATTGGCCCTTTTAACCTGGGCCTTGCCGCCTTGTGCTACCCAATAAAAAAACTAAAGACTATTTTTTTTGAGCAAAAGACAAAATTTTGCTGGCATGAAGGAATGCTGATCCCTGGCACAACGTTGCAAGTGCCTTATTTGGCTGACCTTGTAACATTAGCTGATCCTTCCAGTCAACTTACCTATCTTAATTTTCTAAGAAACCAAAACCGATTGCTTCAATTTGGGATTAGGGATGTACAACATATTACGCGGTTAGAATATAACAGGTATTGCCAATGGGTGTGTAGTCAATTGAAAAACCTCCGCTTTGGCTACACTGTTACCGATATTTCCTACATCCCGAACAAAAACTGTTTTAAGGTTGTTTGCAAAGATGCCAGTAGTAACCTGGGCATTTTTAACGCTTATAAATTGGTTATTGGGGCTGGAACGAAACCCTACATACCTCCACAGTTAAACAGCTACTTATCTGACAAGCTGTTTCATTCCTCTGAATACCTTTTTCACAAAACGGCAATAGAGCAGTCTAATAGTATTACAGTTGTTGGTTCCGGTCAGAGTGCAGCGGAAATATTCTATGATCTGCTCTGCAATCATCCGTCAAAAAACCTAAATTGGATTACACAATCAGACCGCCTCTATGCAATGGAGGATCACAAAATGGCCTTTGAAATGGCTTCGCCTGATTACATCAGCTATTTTTATAACCTGGATCAAAAGCAAAAAGACGATTTATTGTTCCGTCAACAAACCCTGTATAAAGGTGCGAATCACAGCCTTTTGAATAAAATTTATGATACACTATATGAACTTCGTTTTGAAATTGGGAGTACTCCTCCACTTATCCAAACAAGTACTAAATTAAAAGAAATACAAAAGACGGCCAGCCAGGCATTTTGCCTGCACCTACATCATCACAGGCAAAACACCACCTATACACATTGTTCCGATTGTGTGATTCTTGCAACGGGCTATATGTATGAGCAACCGGCCTTTCTTGACCGTATCAAACACAGGCTGCGTTGGTCAGAGGACAACCGTTACAAGGTAAATGCTGATTATTCAATAGATGATAGCCATAAAATTTTTGTACAGAATGCTGAAATGCATGCACACGGTTTCAATGCTCCCGACCTGGGTTTGGGGCCATACCGGAATGCCGTAATTATTAATTCCATTCTGAAAAAGAAATTTTACCCTGTAGATAAAAATGCAGTGTTCCAGTATTTTGGAGCCTGATTACTATTGCCTCTCTATCTATATAAACCCCACTTAATATAATTATTATGGCAACGCTATTGGTTGTACAAATTGTACAAGATGGGTTTGGCATGTTGGAACTGATGCAAAACATTCCAAAAGAGTTAACCCGTTATATTTTGCAGTCATCCTCCCCCATGAGCGTAATAGGAAAAGGATTTAAAGCGCTTTTTCAAAAATTAACGGGTAGGGGCTTTGTAGTTTGGATCAAACATTATTTTGTAAGCACTGAAACAGTGTTGCATACAACCGATCCTGATTCACTACCTGAATTGCATATTGCTTTACATAACAAAATAGAAGGTAGCTGGGATAATGTAATACCTGCGGAGCTGCCTGCCTTGTATTTTCAATTTCTTTTCGCGCCGAATCTGCCGCTGCACGTTCATTTTGAAGGAGGAAAAGAGTACGAAACTTTTGATATAAGTTTTGAGCCGGATTTTTTAAAAGTGGTAAGAACAGAATATAAATCTTTTGATCTGTTTATGAAACATGTGCAGAAGCCGGAGCCGGTCAATCTAAGCCCACTTCCGTACCGCTGCCCGGCTTTAATGCTGGAGGCTGTGCAGGGAATTATACATAATAATTATAGCAGAGCCGGTAAAATAAGGCTTCTTCAAAACAGCATTGAAAATATTCTTACAGCGGCTTTAGAGATTGCAGATCAACAAAATATTGTATTTCCTGAGTTAACAGAGGCCCAGCTCAAAGCCCTACATGAGGTGAAACGGTTAATTGATGAAAATATCCCTTACTATCCGGGCAATAAGCAACTTTGCCGCCAGACCTATTTGAATCATTTTACATTTAATTATGGATTTAAGCGTTTGTTTGGGCTTTCTCCTTATAAATATTATACCGGTTTACGGATGGAAAGAGGTAAGGAGTTACTTCGTAAAGGTGAAAGTGTGCATTCGGTAGCTGCTGATTTAGATTTTGAATCCCCGCGTGCATTTGGCAAAGCATTCAAAATTGCTTTTGGGCTAACACCACGTAAGTACAGGGATGAATTTTCAAAGTAATCTGCATTTTCATGTGGAAATGTAGTTTGGATACAGATATTGCTTTTTGGACTGTTTTTATTGCTTTTTGGATACCAAATTGGAGTTTCAGAAGCCCAATTTTGTATTGTCAAAAACAACAATTATGCAAAATGTTATTACGTGGGAGCAGTTGCTCATGTCATTGGTGGTGTTTCTCTTTGTTTACTATGCCCTAATACTTTTTATCTTCTATCGCCACGACCTGCCATTTTTAAGTTCTTACCTGAAAAAGGAAAGCTCGCTGGCACCTTACCTATCAGGACATATAGCTGATTCAGATAATGAGGAACCGGAAAATATATTGTATAACAGTGTACATGAACTAATGGAAAAGTGCAAGCCACTTTTTAATGCCGCCGCGGGTGGTGAAATAACTAAAGAGTATTTACTCAACTCGCTTCGCCTTCGCGTACAAAAATATCCCCAACTAAAAGGAACTGCATTCCAGATTGCTGTGAGCAATCATATTGAGCAGGAAATAGATCACCGGCTGGGCATCACTTTAACTGATAGTGAAATAGATAGCATCTGGCGTTAAGCCATAAAAATATGACCCCGGTCTCGAATAGTGTAGCGATAAGGTTTGAGGTGTGGGATCAGTAGCCGGGGTCACTAATATACCTGTCCGCATTGCCCTTTCTGTTCGTTCTCTGATCGTCTTAGCGGTGGAAAGGGCTGCGGCAGGTTTTAATAAGTGTACCTGCATATAGTATGTAAGACATTGAGCGTGAGAATAAGTGTAGAATAAAGTTCTTATTAATTATAAAAAGCAGACGTGTGTATGAAAATGTGGAGAGTGGTTGCTATGAGCAGCAAGGCGAAGATATGTGCCTTTGTAAGTTTAGTTCTTTTAATATATAGCCTGCCGGCTGTTGCGCAGGATGGCAGCGCCGGTATTGAGGAGGCCAATACACTTGTACGACAATACTTTGATGTAGGCATCAATCTTATGTATGCGGTTGGTGCTGTACTCGGGTTGATCGGAGCTGTAAGAGTTTACCAGCGATGGAGCGCTGGAGATCCTCAGACAGGGCAGATTGCGGCGAGCTGGTTCGGGAGCTGTATTTTTTTGGTGATCGTAGCTACCGTGTTGCGTAGTTTCTTTGGCTTATAGACCCCGATACGCATATCATGAGTCAGATAATAACAGATGCGATTGAGAAATATAAGCCGGTTAAGATTCTGTTGATGTTTTCAGGTGGACACGATTCACTGTGCAGCACTCATTATAGTGCGGCTTTTTTGCAGGCCATCGGTCAGGAGTTTACAGTGTATCATGGTAATACGGGCATTGGTATCCGGCAAACAAGAGAATATGTTTACTCCGTAGTGAACAGCTTTAGATGGAGTTTTCAGGAAGGGTATCCCCGATCGGGAGAAACCTATGAAGATTTTGTCAGGCAGTGTGGCTTCCCCGGACCGACCCGGCAAATGCATCAAATAATGTACAACCGGCTTAAAGAAAGAGCGCTCAGGAAGTATGTAACGTATAGTTGTAAGTCCACTCCTCATGCCAGGGAAAACGTGTTATTGATCACCGGGATCAGGAAGTCCGAAAGCAAGATCCGCATGGGCTATACACACCACACACAAAAAGATGGCAGCCGAGTCTGGTGTAATCCCATTTTCCATTGGAGCAAACGGGATTGCGATGTTTATATGCAACGGTTTCAGCTACCCCGTAACCCGGTAAAAGACAAAATCTGCATCAGTGGAGAATGTTTATGTGGTGCGTTTGCCCGAAAGGAAGAATGGGCGGAGATCAAAGCTTCCTACCCCGAAGCAGCAGACGAGATTGAACGATTACACCGGATAGCCATTGCCAACGGGCATCCGTGGCCCTGGGCGTCAGGTCCTGCTATGTATTATAAACATAATCCACCGGGGCAAATGAAAATGTTTATGTGTGTTGGATGTGAAAGTAAAAGATGAGTTATGGCAAGCGTGTATCAGATCAACAGAGGCGTTAACCAATCGGTAATGTTTAAAGGTTTGAAAGCCCAATATATTTGGTATTTAGGGGGCGGGTTGGTTGTTCTCCTGGTAGGGTTTGCAATATTATATATCTGTGGTGTGAACATGTTCGTTTGCCTGGGCATAATAATAATTACAGGCGGCATCTTATTTAGAAAAGTGTATAGTATGAGCCGTAAATACGGAGAGCATGGATTAATGAAAAAAATAGGTAACCGCAGTGTACCTGGACTGATCAAAAATAACAGCCGCAAGGTGTTTATGAGTAAATAGATAGGTGCGCGTTCAGAAAGCGCTACCATTTGTGAAGAAAGAAAATAGTGTGTAATGGAAAAATGGTTGAGTGAAATCACGCCCATCATGGACGTGGAGCATAATTGTATATTAAGCAAACAGGGAGATATCTCCATTGTATTTAAAGTTAATCTGCCCGAAGTATTCACGCAGTCGGATAATAATTATGAAGCGCTGCATCAATCGCTGATCAAAGCAATTAAGGTGCTTCCGAAGCATACTGTTTTTCATAAGCAGGATTACTTTGTTCAATCGAGATTCCAACCTGATACAGATAAAAACAACAATAGTTTTCTATCGCGCAGCAGTGATCGGTTTTTTAATGGGAGGCCTTACCTGCAACATGATTGTTATATTACCCTTACCAAAAAGCCTTCGGGGCGTAAACCATCCAGTTCTGTTTTCAATAGCCTCGTGCGGCCGTCAATTGTCCCTAAACAGACTATCAGTGCCGTTATGCTCCGGGAGTTTGAGGATAGTGCCAGCCAATTTGCACGGATTCTTTCAGACCGAGGTATAGAGTTAGAAAGGTTGGAAGAACAAGACATTACCAGCGGGAAAAACAAAGTAGGACTGATTGAGCGATACTGTACATTATCAGAAAGCCCTGGGCACCTGGTGGTAAAAGACCTTCAAATAAAGGAGCAATTAAAGATTGGTGATCAATATTGCCAGCTTTACACTTTGGCAGACGTTACTGATCTCCCTTCTTTATGTGGTTCGCGTATTAACTATGATAAGTATAGTACAGACCGTACAAAGTTTTCTATCGGGTTTGCTTCTACGCTGGGCTTGCTGCTTCCATGTAATCATGTGTACAATCAGTACATTTTTATAGATGATGCAGGCCAGACAATGAAGAAGCTGGAAAGTAAACGGCTGCGACTGCAATCGCTGGCGGCTTATTCGCGTGAAAACGCTATTGCACGGGATGCCGTGGGAGATTTTCTGAACGAATGCGTAAGCGAACAAAGGTTGCCGGTTAAAGCGCATTTTAATGTGCTGGTATGGACAGATGAACCCGATGAACTGAAGGATATTAAGAACAAAGTTACTTCTGCGCTGGCGCAGATGGAGGCCGCCGTGAAGCTGGAAACTGCCGGGGCTGCGCAGATCTGGTGGGCGGGCATTCCCGGCAATGCGGCGGACTTCCCGATGAATGATACGTTCGATACGTTTGCCGAACAAGCCTGCTGTTTTCTTAGCCTGGAAACGAATTACCGGGATTCCGATAGCGAAATCGGCATTCGCCTGGGCGACCGTTTGACCGGAAAGCCTGTACGTGCGGACATCAGCGATGAACCGGTAAGAAAAGGCATTTGTACTAACAGAAATAAATTCATTTTGGGGCCCTCCCTGTGCCGGGCCATTCTTAATTGAGTGGCCCGGCATATTCTGGATCAGGTAAAAGCTTCTTCACCAACCACATGGTAAGGAGCTATTATGAAACCGGCGCGCACATCGTGCTGGTGGATGTGGGACATAGTTATAAGGGATTATGCGACCTGGTAGACGGGTATTATTTCAGTTACTCGGAACAAAATCCGATCCGGTTCAATCCTTTCTATATCGGTGAGGGCGATAGCCTGGACATCGAAAAAAAGGAGAGTATTAAAACCCTCTTGTTAGCTCTTTGGAAAAAGGATGATGAATCGTTTTCGCGCAGCGAGTACGTGGCTTTATCTAACGCGTTGCAGGGATATTTTGACAAGCTGGAAAAAGATAAAAGCATCTTTCCTTGCTTTAATACTTTTTACGAATATGTTCAAACAGAGTTTCTAAACATTCTGGAGCAGGACAAGGTCAAGGAACGGCACTTCGATATTGATAATTTTCTTTTTGTACTCAGGCCTTTCTATTGTGGCGGGGAGTTTGATTTTTTGCTGAACGCAACAAAAAATCTTGACCTGCTTCAGCAACGCTTTATTGTCTTTGAACTGGACAATATTAAAGATTCCATTTTGTTTCCTGTGGTAACGCTGATCATCATGGAAACTTTTATCAGCAAAATGCGCAAGCTGAAAGGTATTCGTAAGATAATCCTAATCGAAGAGGCCTGGAAGGCCATAGCACGGGAGGGAATGGCGGAATACATTAAGTATTTGTTTAAAACTGTCAGAAAATTTTACGGTGAAGCGATTGTCGTAACCCAGGAGGTGGAGGATATCATTTCTTCCCCTATAGTAAAGCAGGCGATCATTAATAATTCGGACTGCAAAATTCTGCTGGATCAAAGCAAGTATCAGAATAAATTTGATGATATACAGGCCCTGTTAGGATTGACGGTAAAAGAAAAGGCGCTGGTACTGTCAGTCAATAAGGCCAATGATCCAGCCAGGAAATACAAAGAAGTATTTATTAGCCTGGGTGGTGTTTTATCAAAGGTGTACCGCACCGAAGTGTCGATGGAGGAATACCTGGCCTATACGACAGAAGAAAAAGAAAAAGGAAAAGTGCAGCAGTATGCTGCCGAGTATGGCAGTATAGAAAAGGGAATTGAGGCATTGGCAATGGAAATGAAACAATAAAATAAAATTCTATATTATATGCAAATAACACAAAGCATAAATCAATGCCCGGTTTACTTATATTTTTTGGTCAGTTTCATGATGAGCTGCAACCGGATTTCTGGTGATAAGTTAATGGACTTTATACCCGGCGTTTATGAGCGAAGAATTAACCACGAATATTCAAAAGGTCTTGATCGGTTGATCATAAAGCAGCAGCACGGTAATGTTTATAAGATTGAAAAAAGGTCAGCCATTGTACGTATCCGGCGCGGCATAGAACTGCCTGTAGAGTATGACACCACCGCCTGGACGGGTATTTATGACAGTAAAGACCATGTAATTTATGAGCAGCGAAGAGGGAAGGTGATATCCTTCAAGCCAAAGGAAAACAAGCTGCTGGTTGGAGCTTCGGTTTATAGAAAAGTGAAATAGTGAATGGTCAGTAGTGAATGGTGAATTGGGTATTGTTAATATTAAATAGAATCAGGATGAAAAAGATAGTAATGGTGTTTATGTTATCTCTGGCACTGGCTCTAATGCCCACCCAAAAAAGCCATGCTGTTGTATGGGTGGTGGTAAAGGCGGCATTGGTGAAAGTCATTAAGGCTATGGATCTTGCTGTGCAGCGTTTGCAGAATAAAACGATCTGGCTGCAAAACGCACAAAAGACATTGGAGAACACATTGTCCAAAGTAAAACTGGATGAAATTTCAGATTGGGTAAAAAAGAATAAAGAGCAATACGCAAAATATTACGATGAGTTAAGTAAGGTTAAGGAAACGATTACCGGGTATAAACGGGTTAAAGCGATCATGGAAAAACAAGTTCGTGTAGTAGAAGAATATAAAAGAGCGTTTGCTCTTTTTAAGCAGGACAAACATTTTACGCCGGATGAGATTGCCTATATGTCAAAAGTCTATTCTGGCATTGTAGACGAAAGTTTGAAGAACCTGGATCAGCTCTTTCTGGCTGTAGGCGCCCTCAATACCAAAATGACAGATGGTAAACGGTTAGAAATTATTACCCGTGCTGCCGAAGGCATTGATGAAACCCTGGATGACCTGCGTATGTTTAATTCTCAAAACATCCGTTTGAGCCTTCAGCGTTCTAAAGATTTACAGGAATTGCAAACAGTAAAGGATTTCTATAATATTCAATAATCGGGTTTATATGAAACGAGTGTTTATTATACTGATGGTGTGTGTGGCAACCCCTCGGGCTATGAAGGCGCAGGGAATCAAGCAGTGGTTTAGCCAAAAAAAAACACAAACCCAGTACCTTGTACAACAGATTGCAGCGCTAAAAGCTTATACCGGTCAATTGCAAAAAGGATACAAAATTGTTCAGGGAGGCCTAAATACAATTGGTGATATTAAAGACGGGCATTTCAAATTAGATCAGGTCTTTTTTGATGAATTAAGAACGATCAATCCCAGGGTAAGGCATTACGCGCGTGTAGCTGATATCATTACACTGAATATACAGGTAATAAAACTTTCAGGTACATCAATAAGAGCAGCAAGAAAGAGTGATCGTTTTAACCATAATGAATTGAGCTATTCTGAAAAAATTTTTAGAAACGTAATGGACGATTGTATTGAATTGATAGATGAACTGACACAAATCCTTAGCCCCGGAGAATTGCAATTGAGCGATGACGAACGGATCACACGAATTGACGGGGTGTATGCTGAAATGAAGGAGCGTTACAGTTTTATCAATAGCTATTGTAATGACCTTGAAAAACTACAGGTGCAACGCAGCCGTGAATTAAAGGATGTAAACACCATACAAAAAATGTACAGGCAATGAAAAAGTATTTAGTGGCTATAGTGGTATTGTTTTTTTGTGTAGGTGGATCAGTACAGGCATCAGCGCAGGCAACAGAGCTGGCGCAACTGGCACTGAATATTGAAAAGCTCGCACAGTTTAAACAAATTCTTTCTGATCTGAAAAAGGGTTATGAAATTCTTACAGGTGGGTATAATGTAGTTAAAAATATATCGGAAGGCAATTTTAAACTCCACCAGGCATTTTTGGACGGCCTCATGGATGTCAGCCCCGCTGTAAAGAGATACAAAAGAGTTGGTGATATAATTGACTACCAGTTACGCATAGTTAAAGAATATAAATTGGCTCTTAGCCGGTTTAAGCAAAGTGAACAGTTTACAGATAAAGAGATCGGCTATATTGGCAAAGTATATAGTAACCTCATAAGCGAGAGTCTGGAAAATATAGATGACCTGTTAGTAGTCATTACTGCAAATAAGCTGCGAATGTCGGATGAAGAAAGGCTGGCTGCGATAGATGACATCTATAAAGATATGGCGG
>DAOLFI010000826.1:0-2255 GCA_035326385.1 Niabella sp. | reverse complement strand
CAGCGTTTTAGCCAGTGCTATTGTATATTCATTTCTCGATGGCAGCTCATCTTCCGGTTTAAACCGGTGGGCCCAATATATTTCATTCATATAAGCCCAGATAATTACAGAGGGATGATTATAATGCTGTTTTATCATTTCACGCAACATGCGTTGCGCATTTTCCGAATAAGCCACATTGCGGGTTACTTCGTTCACTAAAGGAATTTCTTCCCATACCAATAAACCTAATCCGTCAGCAAGATCAAGCACTTCTTTTGCCTGCGGATAATGGGCCGTACGTAAAAAGTTACCACCCATATCCTTTAACAAATGCATATCCTGTTTGTGCATATCATAGTCCAAAGCAGGGCCGTAAGGCGGCCTGTCCTGGTGGCGGTTAGCGCCCATCAGTTTCACGTGTTTTCCATTCAGATAAAATCCGCTGTCTGCATCAAACCTAAACCAACGGAACCCCATAGGCTGTGCTACATGATCGCTTTGCACACCGTTCACAGTCAGCGAACTTTCCAGGTAATAAAGAACAGGGTTCTCCGCACTCCATAATTTATAAGCCGATACGCCAGGCACGCTAATGTTTATGGAAGTATCACTTCCAGGCTTCAGCACTACGGGCGTAGATCTTTTAAAGAGCGTCTCTGAAGGAGCATTGCCGGCGAGCTTTGACTCAATAACCACTTTGCTGGCTTTTGAGCTGTAATTTGTAAGCTTATAGCTGATATTTATATCTGCGCTGCGTTCACTGACCTTTGGAGTGGAGATATAAACACCAGGGCCCCCATCATCGTTCATGCTAAAAGTTTGTGAGCCGGTTATAATTAGCTGCACCGGCCTGTATATGCCGCCAAAAAATGTAAAATCTGCTGTTAAAGGCGGGATGTTTTCGTTAAACCTATTATCCACCTTAACAGCAATGGTTTGTTTTGATGTGCTCTTTAAATAAGACGTAATATCTACATTAAAAGCTGTATAACCCCCTGTATGCGAAGCAGCCTTTTTTCCATTCACGTAAACCTCACATTCCTGGTTCACTCCTTCAAACCGAAGAAAATACTTTTTTCCTGGTTCGGGATTTAAAGAAAAATGACGCTTATACCATCCTACGCCACGATAATAACCGCGTTCGTCATCTGCAAGCACATCTTTATCATTCCAGGTATGGGGCAATAAAACGGAGGTCCAATGCGTAAAACGTGCATTATCAAGATAAACGCCAGAAGTATCTCCTTTATAAAAGAACCATCCGGAGTTAAAGCTGATGGATTGCCGGCCAGTAGTATTTATTTGTGAAAAAACAGGTGATATCAGCATCAGTGAGACTGATAAGCAAAAAATCCTTACATTCATTTCATGTCTTTTTAAAGTTTTTGTAATTGGCTAAACAAGAACCAAAAGATCAAAAAATGAATTGTATGCTGATTGAGAGGGGCTACATGCTATACATATAGCCAGATGATAAAGATATAAAAGTTTAATTATTATTTAATGAAAATATTTTAGCGGTTGCGGTTTCCCGGCTTATTATTTCCATAAACCATCGGACTCCTCAAGTGTTACAGTCCGTCCTTTCCCGTTTTTTTGAAAACAACTCCAATAATCATTTGAATAAGGGACAAGACGTTTAACTTCGTACCCGCAGCCTGTTGCTGTTAAATTTTGTTGATTACGATAACGAAATACAGATAAAATAAAGCGTGTCATTGAAACAATTTGTTACCATATTCGTTACTTTTTTTCTTACTGTCTTTTTATATGCACAGCAATATGAAAAAATAAACTGCCAGCCTTTAACCAATGAACAGGGATTAAGTCAAAGCTCTGTTTTAACGATCCACCAGGATATGTATGGTTTTATATGGCTGGGAACAAGGGATGGATTAAATCTTTACGATGGAAGTAAAATACAGATATTCAAAAATATTCCGGGCGATACCTGCAGTTTATCGGGCAATCTTATAAATGATATAACCAATGCAGCAGACGGCAATCTCTGGATTGCGCACAATAATGGTGTTAGTTTTTTTAACAGGCAAACCGGTAAATTTAAAAACTATGCAATAGCAGCTACCAACAGCGAAATACGCTCCCTGTTAATTATTGACAAAACAATCCTGGCTTGTGGCTGGAGCGGTCTTTTTGTGCTGGATCCCCAAAAAGACCTGTTCATTCCGTTTAAGCTATCTGCACCGGAAATGCGCATGTCGTTTTCCATATCTAAAATTGTAGCATCGCCTAAAGGGAATTACTGGATTGCC
>DAOLFI010000825.1:0-2256 GCA_035326385.1 Niabella sp. | reverse complement strand
TTTCCCCGCCCGCCGTTCATACAATTCATGAACTGTAAAAATATTCTTATACAGGGTATTACTATTCAGAACTCACCTTTCTGGACCATCAACCCGCAGTTTTGCGATAATGTAACTATTCATGCAGTAACAGTATTGAATCCCAAGCGCCTGGCGCCGAATACCGATGGCATTAACCCCGAAAGCTGCAGCAATGTGCGCATCAGCGATTGTTTTATTAGTGTGGGTGATGATTGCATTACTATCAAATCGGGTAAAGATTTACCGGGAAGAACAAAAGCAAGGCCTGCAGAAAATTACAGCATTACCAACTGTACTATGCTGGCCGGTCACGGTGGTGTAGTGATTGGCAGTGAAATGAGTGGCGATGTTAAGAAAATCACGATCAGCAATTGTGTGTTTGATGGCACAGACAGGGGTATCCGCTTGAAAACAGTAAGGGGGAGAGGTGGTGTTGTAGAAGATATAAGAGTGGATAATATTGTAATGAAAAATATACGGGACCAGGCTATTGTTATGGATATGGAATATGCAAAGTCATCTCCTGAGCCGGTTTCAGAGCGTACACCCAAATTCCGTAATATCAGGCTGAGCAATATAACCGCCTATACTAACGAAGCTATGTATATCAATGGTATTGAGGAAATGCCGGTAAGTGAGATCAGTCTGAACGATGTGATATTTCACGCAAATCAGGGCATTACTATCAGGAATGCAAAGGATATACAGCTGCACAACGTAAGGGTAAATACTACAGTGGGCAGTTCCTTAAAAGCCAATAATGTAGATCGTCTGCTGGTTAACGGTTTTGAAACAGCCACACCTTTAGCCGGTAAGCCGGTAGTGATATTAAACAATACTAAAAATATATTGCTTCAAAATTCGTGGCCGTTTGAGGGCGCTGACAGGTATCTTGAAATTACCGGTGAGCAAACAAGAAATATAAATCTTAAAAACAACCTGTTCCGCAATGAATTGATCCTGGTTGGAAAAGAAGTGGATACTAATGAGATTAAACGCGATTAAAAAATGTAACATGCGTAAAGCAGGCTTATCATACAGGATGGGTATTAGCCTTTTTATTGGGATACTGGTAAGCTCATCAGCTTTTTCGCAGGATTTAAAGCTATGGTATAAACATCCTGCTGAAAAATGGGTTGAAGCATTACCACTGGGTAATGGACGTATTGGAGCTATGGTATTTGGCGGAGTGGCATCTGATCGAATTCAGTTTAACGAGGAAACACTTTGGACCGGTGAACCCCGGCAGTACAGCAGGCCGGGCGCTTATAAGTACCTTGACAGTATCCGGCAATTATTATTCACCGGAAAGCAAAAAGAAGCGGAAGCCATGGCTGAAGTACATTTTATGGGTTTGAAAAGTACAGAGGCAGATAATAAGGGCTGGATTAAAGAAGTTACCAGGGATATAAAGTTTGCTTTGCCTGGTATGGACGATAAGGCTTGGAAAACGATGAAAGTACCAAGCTGGGATGGCTGGGAAACAGTAGGGTTTGAAGGGTTGGATGGAGCAGTATGGCTACGCACCAGTTTTGTTTTACCCGATAACTGGAAAGAGCAGGATATGGTGGCGGATTTCAACAGGATAAGGGATTTCGATTATACTTATGTAAATGGGGTTTTGGTAGGCAGTCAGCAAAATACCGAAGGACGGAAATATACGGTTCCTAAAAGTATTCTGAAGAAAGGTAAGAATACGATAGCTATACTGGTTTTAAATTTTGCCAATAAGGGAGGTATTTACGGGTATAAGGATACTACGGTGCATATAGGCGTTTATCCTGTAAACGATCCTGCCGCAAAAATATCTTTAAATGGATATTGGAAATATCATGTGGTAAACGACAATCCACCGCCTGTAGGAGTGTACCAGGACAGCTATCAGCCTTTCGGTGATCTGCGCCTGGAGTTTAGCGGCACATCAGGCTTCACTAATTATAAAAGAGAACTGGATATTTCCAATGCAGTGGCTACTACTTCTTATACGCTCAAAGATGTGAATTATAAAAGGGAGTATTTTGTTTCAGCGCCCAACCAGACAATAGTAACGCATCTTACGGCAAGCAAAAAAGGCAGCCTTAGTTTTAAAGCTGTTTTGAGCAGTCCGCATCGCGATTTTACTGTTACAAAGCTGAAGAATAATACGGTAATGCTTTCTCTTAAAGTGCGTGCAGGAGTGCTGAGAGGAACGGGTTATTTACAGGCAGTACTCAAAGGCGGTAAATTAACGGTTGA
>DAOLFI010000035.1:0-11297 GCA_035326385.1 Niabella sp. | reverse complement strand
AAACCCGCCATAGTGGTTACAGTATTATTGTTGTTCAGTTCAATTTTTCGGATGGTATTATTTTGGGCATCTGCTACATAAAGATTTCCGTTGCCATCAAGCGCCAGGCTGGTGGGTAAGTTGAACCTGGCCTGGGACCCCTGGCCATCGGCGCTGCCGCTTATAGTAGCCAGGCCTGCAATGGTAGTAACTGTATTATTATTGTTTAATTCAATCTTACGTATCGTATGATTGTCCTGGTCCGCAACATAGAGGTTTTCGCCTGCAGCATCAAGGACTATTCCGAAGGGGTAATAATGCTGAGCGCCTGTGCCCTGGTCATCAGCGCTACCTGCAGCTCCGTTACCGGAAATAACTGTAATGGAATTATCGATCAGGTCTATTCTTTTAACGGTATGGCTATTGGAAACAGCTGTATATAAATACCTGGAACCATCGTAAGTCAGGCCACCCACTCCATTAAGCTCAGCTTTACTCACCGGAAGCTGTGTAACCGAATTATTGCCCAGGTTTATTTTGAAAATCACATGTTCATTCCAGTCTGCAGCATAGAGGTTCCCGCTGCCATCGAGGGCCAGGCCTGTTGGTCTTATAAATCCATCAGCATTACCTGCAATAACAGATACAATCTGTGCCCGGGTATCAAAAAAAACTAATGAAAACAACAAGAGAAACAAAGCAGGAAGCATAAGCAGCCTTAAAGAACTTTTAGCGTTCATAAAAATTGGTTTTGAGGGTTGTGTATAAGCGGCTAAAATAAGGAACTTGTTCAAACTTTCAATTTTGCTTCGTTAAACAAAATTGCCGAAAATTAAAACAGGTTATATAACTCCCATTTTTACACAATGCGCTATCAGCTGCTCGTTAGTGAAAAAGCCAAGTGCCTCTCTTACCTGGCTCAATCTTTTTTCAATACTGCTGAGGCCCGAAGGGTGTACCCGGTTTGTTTTCAGGTAGTCCGAAATTTCCTGTTGCCTTTTTCCTTCAGCCATCAGGGATAGAACAGTTATATCGAATGAGGTAAATTCATGTGCTTTTTTATATTTTACCTGGTCTTTGAAAAAAGCCGGTGTATAATACTCATTGTTATTGATGGTGGCTAAAGCCTTTGATAGTTCGCGGGCATCTCCCCTGGCTTTTCGAACGTATCCATCAATATGTAAATCTTTAAAAAGTGTTTCGACAACAGCGGGTCTGCTTTCGGCAGAAAATACCAGGATCTTAATAGCCGGCTGAACCTGTCGGGCTGCTTCAATAAGCGCTTTACCACCAGATAGGTATTGTTCCCGATGATCTTTATCAAAATAGAGGTCAGTAATAAGCAAATCATATGCACTATCCTGCTCTATCGCTTTTTTTATTTTGAGCAAGGCATCATCACAGTAATACACGTAATCGGGATGAGCGATACCCAACTCTTCCAGCGTTTTTTGCACAGAGATACTGGCACTTTCGTGATCTTCGGCTATCAATACTTTTTGTATCATTCGGGTCATGAAATCGGAATAAATATTTGAATGTTTAAGCCCGCTGTTGACGGGTAGTTAAAAGTAAACTGTCCGCCAATACTTTTGATACGGTTTTCCGTATTCCTGAGCCCATTGCCATAATGGAAGTCTGCAGGTACCCCTTTGCCATCATCTGTGTACCGGATATGCAGCCCGTTTTTTCCTTCATCAAATTTTACTACTACATTCTTTGCGGCGCTGTGTTTTTTCATATTTACCATCAACTCCTGCAATGCACGCTTCAGCTCGGTCCGGGCACTTTCGTTCAGCCCGTTCCAGATGTGATGGTTATTGCCTACAATAGAAATACTTGTATGTTCGGTGGAAAAAGATTTCAGCAGTTCCGCTATTTCGTCATTGAAGCTTTGCTTTGGCGCGTCTGTTGTTTCATAAGAAATGTCGCGCGACTGTTCATACAAAACCTCCATATCATCTAATAGCTGTTGCTTTTCTATACCAGGCTGGTATTCCATTTTGATCATTATCCGGTATAAGCCGTTAGCCACTACATCATGTACTTTTTGTGAGGTTTTTAGCTGTTGCTCCCGGAGGGATTGCTGTTTTTGCCTTCTGTACCAGAATAAAATTGCAAAAGAAAGGATTACTATCCCGCCAAGAATCACCTGCTGCCCTATAATCCGTACTTTTTTTTCTGCATTTTCTTTTTGAAGTACCAGGTTTTCAGATTTATGTTTTTCTGCTTCATAACGTATAAGCGCAAACTGGTTTTTGGCGCTGTTACGGGCCGTTTGTAAGCTGTCGTTTAACTGCTGATACCGCGCAAAGTATTTTTTTATTGTATGGGCAGGGCTTAGCGTAATTAATTTCTGCAATGCCTCTGCTTCATCATCAGGGCTATTAAGCTGTTTTGCGATGTTAAGCATTTTATTGGCATAAATTAAGGCTGAATCTGGTTGAGTCTGCCCATAATAATCTGATAAATGTGAATAGCTGGCATTTAAGCCCCAGGTATCGTTTTCGTTTTTCCGGGTTTGAAGGGCTTCGTGTAATTCCGGAGTAGCATTGTAGTCTGGGTCATTAAGCCATTTTGTTTTGGCCATATTGGATAGAACACGGGCATATTCCCGATTGTTGCTTCTGCTTTCGGATAAAATGGAATCGTAAATGGCAATCGCCTGATTGTATTGTTTTTTTGCCTGGAATACAACAGCTTTATTGTTTAAATTAGTCAATCTATACTGTTGATCCTTAGAATACACCAATGCCAGGTTATAGTAGTGAAGTGCTTCGTCAAATTTTTTTAAACTTCGGCTATTATTACCAAGTTCATTGTAGTTTGAGGAAATGAGACCTTGCTCTTTTTCACTTTTTTCATCAAGATGTTTTAGGGATAAAAGCAGACTTTCCTGGCTTCCAAAATAGTCTCCAACCTTATGTTGAATAATGCCCATATACGTATAAGCTGCGGCTGCTAGCAGGTTGTTGTTCGATTCAGATGCAACTTTATTAAAATAGTAAAAAGCAGAATCTTTTTCGTTTTCAAATAGAGACTCTGCCTTTACATATAAACCGGACGGAATAACCGATTTGGAAGAATCGTTTTTGTTACATGCTGTTAGGCAAAATGCTGCAATCAGAATTGGTATAAGCAGGGGCAGCTTCATTAAACAGGAATTTGCCCCTAAAAGTAAAGCAAAAACGAGTATTTTTTGCATAGATAGTTGGCAAAAAGAGAAAGCTCTTATTGCAAAACCGGATGCAAATGCACGCTTCCAGACTCTTTATCAAGTAGAAAGAAGCCGTCCCGTAAGACAGCTTCTTATTTGAGCAGATATTATGGCCGTGTAGGTAGTTTGGGTGGTGTATGCCCCGTTTCCCCACCGGTATCATCCATAGTAGTTATTATAGTATTGTTATTATCATTTGTTGCCGTATGGTAATGACCAGGCAGTAACGACAACAGGAATGCGAGTATTAGCTCTATCATTGTTTTAATTTTTAAAAAAGTGATTGAATGCTGCTCCCATTTTTGGGGCAGTGTTTAAGTGTGCGGTAAGAAGCGCTTCTTACACGTTTGGGAAGTGGTGCGGGTATTGATCGCGGAGCCGTTAAACGCTTCCCAAAGCCGGTCAACAGCAACCGCTTTCAACACCCGGGGAAATCAGCTCTGTACAGTGTGCTCTTAGCAAGGGAGCTTTTTTAACTGATTGCAGAAACAAAGGTGGATTGAGATAATGCGCTGGTTCATAATGGTTCCGGTAATTCTGGTCTTTCCATTGGAATTCCGGTAATGCTTACGGGATTCCGTAAATTCCTTTAGCTTTAGTACATAATTTTTGTAAAATGTTTGATGTATACCAGGAACTTGTTTTACGGTTTTATCTGCGTAAGCAGCAGGAAAATGATTTGTCGCTGAACCTGGTAAACCCAACACCGGCAAAAATTAAAAAGCAATGTGAGGCTGTTTGCAGCAAAAAATTTTCCAGAAAGGATGGAAGGGTATTGGAGGCTTTTTTTGGGGAAGGGAATGATCAGGCCGTAATACTAAAGGCAATCAGAAGGTGTGATGCGGACAGGTTTAAACCCCTGATAAAATTTCTGAGGAAGGAAACGGCTGCAACCAGCGAAAACAACATCGAGCTCCTGGCCTGGCTGATAGACTTTAATCCGAGGCCTTTTGAGCTGGGGAAGGATTATACTTGTTTGAATAATACAAACGACTTTGAAATTGTTGATGCCGGAGAAAATGTTACCGGCACATCCGGAGTTGAGAATAACCGGGATCTGGAAGAGCAGGAAAAAGTTGAGCATCAACCCGGTCAGTCTCCAAAAGAACCGCCAGCCCTACCGGCAAAAAACGAGGATTTAAAATTATCGCAGGATCGTCTATAGCCGTTGCATTGGCTTTATCGGGTGTATTTATTAACAAGATAAAAGGTGACCCGGATGCTGCTTTAACTCAATCCGGTCATTGTATGTACTGGGCAGGCGATCATTATGAGCCCACGCCCTGTATACCCAAAAGAGGAGATACTTTACTGATTGAACTGGATTCAGCAAAGCTGTTCCGGTTTAAAAAAATAGCGGCTCCAGGAACCATTACCAAGGATGATATTGGGAGAGTAACGTATATAAGGTTGGACGGAAGAAGAGAATATTATACGGATACAGGAGCTCACCCGGTTTATACCAATAAAAAGCTGAAGCTATTAACAAAGTTTATTTATGAAAGGCATATCCTTCCGCTGAAGCAGTAGCTTTTATGGATTCCCGTAATGATATATACGCGCTCATTCCTATTATTGCACTGCAATTACAATTTATTTAAATGAACAGGTACGTGATATTGCTGATGGTGCTGTTTGTTGCCTGTAAAAGTACTGTAAGCGATACATACGGTAGCACTCAACTATATGCTGCTGTCAGTGAACGGGCAGGTTACAAAGTGATTGGCATAAAAGATGGCGACACTTTTGTATTGCTGATAAATGGCAAAGAACAGGTTGTAAGACTGGCACATATAGATTGCCCTGAAAAGAAGCAACCTTACGGGAATAAAGCGAAGCAATTCGCTTCCGGTGCGTGTTTTGGAAAGAGTGTTACCCTTGTGCATAACAATAAGTATGACAGGAATAAAAGGCTGATAGCTGAAATAATGCTTGGCGATGACAGAAACCTCAACAAGGAGCTGGTGAAAAATGGACTGGCCTGGCATTTTAAAAAATATTCAAATGATAATGCTTATGCTGCACTTCAGGCAGCAGCCAGAAAGAAGAGGGTCGGGCTTTGGGCAGACAAAGATCCTGTAGCTCCGTGGAGCTGGCGCCGTAAATAAAAAGCTGTCCATTTGAAAAACGCCTTTTCTTTTTGGTAAAAATCTTCCCACTTACGGTTTCCCGTAATTTATTGGGACAGCGCTTGTTTATTTTAGCACCTGTTACTGCTAAAATAAATGTCCCCGATATGGAAAATGATTTAAAATTAAAGCTGGAACAGCTGCACCAAAGAGTAGATGCATTAAAGGACCAGATCAATACAGAGGAAGCCACCAAAAATGCCTTTGTGATGCCGTTTATACAAATAATCGGCTACGATATTTTCAATCCTACAGAAGTTATTCCAGAGTTTATTTGTGATATAGGAACCAAGAAGGGGGAGAAAATAGATTATGTGATCAAAAGAGATAATGAGCCGATTTTAATAATAGAGTGCAAGCACTGGAAAGAAAATGCAGACGCACACAACTCTCAACTGCACAGGTACTATCATGTTTCCAAATCCAGGTTTGGCGTATTAACCAACGGGCATGTGTACAATTTTTATGCTGACCTGGAACGGCCCAACATTATGGATGATAAGCCCTTTTTTACGTTGGACCTTTCCAACCTGAAAGACGCCAATATTAAGATACTTGAAATGTTTACCAGGAAAGGGTATAATCTTGAAAGTATTTTAGATTCGGCAGAAGCACTTAAATATATTAAAGCTATCCGAAACGAGTTTGAAAAAGAGCTCAGCGAACCTTCGGATGACCTGGTAAAGCTTTTGGTAAACAGGTTTTTTGAGAAACCGTTAACTGCCTCCCGGTTAGCTACTTTTAAAGAATATACCAAAAGGGCCATTTCTAATTCCATTAATGAGTCTATCAGCTTCCGTCTTAAAAACGCGTTAAGCATTAACGAAAAGATCCCCACCGTGCAGGAAAATGAGGAAGTGGACCCCATTGATGAAAATACAGAAGCTCCTAAGTGCATCACAACCGAAGAAGAAATAGAAGGTTCACAAATCATAAAAGCCATTTTAAGGGAAGTGGTTCCGGCTGCACGGATCGCTTTCAGAGATACGCAATCCTATTTCGGTATTCTGCTGGACGATAATAACCGGAAACCACTGGCGAGACTACACTTCAATTACACCAAAAAGTACCTGGAGCTTTTCCACAACGGAAAGGATAACGGCGAGAAAAAACTGTTAAACAGTCTTGACGACATATACAAATACAGGAAAGAACTGTTAGCAACAGTCAATAATTACCAGCAAAAAGTTGAAACAGAGGAGGCTTCCAATGATAGATAAAGTATATTATGGGGAAAAACTTTTTGATCCCAGGTGGATTGAAAAAAGGAAGCGTATTTTACATAGGGATAATAACAAATGTACTATATGTGGTAAATCAGAGGGAAAACTCCATGTACACCATAAGCAGTATCATTACATAAAACGACTACAAAAACATGCTAGCCCCTGGGATTATAACGATAGTCTCTTAACCACACTCTGTGAGAGTTGTCATAGCCGGGGCCATTACAGGTATAAAATACCTATCAAATACATTTAATAATAACTTTTACTTTAAACTAATTAACACAATGGGATTCTTTGACTTTTTCAAAAAGAAAGCACCAACTCCTGTAGAGATGCCCGGGGAAATGCGGGGTACGATACTTCCTGAAATAAAGGAGGAAGATTTTATTGATAATTCGGAGCCGGCAGAAGAAAGCACTTCAACATACTCGGTAGAATTTGGTTCCAAATTGCCAATAGACATTATTTATAGCTTTTTGAAAGAAGACTATGAAAATAAAGCATACAATGATGCTTTAACAAATCCAGATAAATCTTACAAGGAAACAAACCTGGCAATTGTGCGTAGTAACCTTGAGATTAAATTTAAGCAGGTGTTTTTGAGATATGAAGATATGTTGCGTGAGATTGATTTTCATATTCATTCCCGTGGGCAGGCAGGGTTAACTGATATTGTTGAGCTACTAAAATCAAAAAGAAATACCTACGAAAAGCACCTGGATGAGCTGCAAATAATGAAAATAGACCTGGATAAGGGAGAACCCTATATGATGGGAATATTCAAATCGTACGAAGTAGGATTTACCCGCGGGTTGGCCTCCATATCTCTGCATAACTTAAAAATTGACAACAGTTTATGAAAATCAATTGGTGGACCAAAACAGGTTGCTTGATAACCGGATGGAATTACGAGATATTGGGAACCTGTACAGAGGCGAGCAGGAAGCAGCTAAAAAAATATTCTTCAGCGATTTTAATATTGATCATTCTTTGGGCCTTGATCGGGTATCTATTTGCCCAAAGGTATGTAGGTGCTCCCTGGTGGGGATGTATAATAGCTGCTGTTATTTTTGTTATTATCATTGTACAAATTGAGCGACAGATTATCCTTACTGTGGGAAAAAATAAATGGCTCGGCTTGTTCCGCTTTGTTATTGCTTTTATTATGGCGATACTGGGGTCGGCTATCCTGGACCAGATTATTTTCAAAGATGATATTGAGAAGAAAATGATCCAGATAGTAGACCGGCAGGTGAATGAACAATTACCTAACCGTTTAACAATTATTGATAAAAAGCTACAGGAGTTGCAGATCGAAATAGATTCGCTGGACCGAAAAAACCTGGAACTTTATGACGAGATATCCAGACGTCCAACTATTCCTACAGTTTCCAGAACAACCACAACGATACAAATGAAGCAAGCAGACGGAAGTAGTATTACCAAACCTCAAACTACTATTTCAACTACGCCAATTCCCAATCCAAAGGTGAAAGAGGCAGAGGTTAATACCCAGCATTTAGACGAGCTTCGAAAGCAAAAGGAAGCATATACACAACGTAAAATGCAGGCAGAAACGACTTTGAGGCAGGAGTTAAAAACTAAACAGGGTTTTCTTGAAGAACTAAATGCAATTATAGAAATTTTGGCGGAACGAAAAGTGGCCCTTTTCTTCTACCTGATTCTCTTCGGTTTTTTAATGTTTTTGGAATTATTTGTTGTTGTAAGTAAGATTGGAGATACCAAGTCTGACTACGATCTGGTCGTGGAACATCAATTAAAACAAAAAATCAAGACGCTGGAGCAACTGGTAAAATAAATTTTTGTTTTATGGCATGGAGTTACAGGCGGAGGATAAAAATAATCCCGGGTGTACATTTAAACTTTAGTAAAAGTGGCATTAGTACATCTATTGGTGTTAAAGGCGCCAGTTTAACTTTAGGTAAGAAAGGAGCTTATTTAAACTCAGGCATTCCCGGGTTAGGTATTTACAATAGACAAAAACTTTCTGGAAGTAATAAGCCCAGCATAGATATAGTTCCAACAAACGATAATCGGCCACAATTAAATTATGCACTCAATTTCGCGGTTGACAATATTTTCAGTGCTGACCCTCAGGAAATTACTTCCCAGGACATGCAAGGGGTTAAGGAAGCCATACTTGCAGCCCATGCACAAAGAACATGGCTTAATAATGATTTGCAGGATGTTCAAAAAGCCTTGTCCAAATCAAAAACTAAACTAACGATTAGTTATTTATTTCTTTATGGACTTATCAAAAAGTCGATTTCACAAAAGATAAAGGAAAATATTTTCAGCCAAAAAATTGCAATTAATAAAATTCAGGAGGAAATTGAAAATAGTGCTGTTCGACTTGACTTTGAGTTTGAAGATGATTTTCTAAAAAGCTATAGTGGTGTCGTGGACTGTTTTAAAAGGTTGTGCACTTCCAATAAAATTTGGGATGTAACAAGTGCTTATAATCAAGACAGAGTTATTGCTAGATCTGCCGCATCAACCATAGTAAATAAAAAAATGGTTCGGCTTGACATAAAAGCAATTCCTGATATTAAGTCAAACTTTAATCCACTATATTTTCAGAATGGTAATGGAGCAGACATATACTTTTATCCAAACTTTATTATTGTGTATTCGTCAAGGCAGAAATTTGCAATCATAGGTTTGAATGAACTACAGTTTAATTTCACACCAGTTCGCTTCGTGGAGACCGGAACAGTACCAAACGACAGCAAAATTATCGACAGAACATGGGCTAAAGTTAATAAAAATGGAACTCCGGATAAAAGGTTTAAAAACAATTATGAAATACCAATTGTGCGTTATGGTAACATTTCGCTTCAAACTCCAACCGGATTAAATGAGGAATATGAATTCAGTAATTATGAATATGCAGAAACCTTTGCCAACGCATTTTTGAATTACCAGCATGCAATCAAAACTTTACGAAATATTTGAATGATGAAGGAGACGTTTCCACTCTGATGGGATATTCTGCTTTCTTCCAGAACAAACATATTCTCTGTTACAGTTTCCTGTAAAAGCAACATGCTGCCCGCATATAAATTTGTATAAAGCAAAAATATAATACTATATAATGAACCGGATTTTTATAATCTTACTATTGTTATTTTATACGCAGGTGTCTTGCGCTCAAAGAACCATAAAGCATATTGTAAAAACTACGGAAGGCGTTACTGTAAAATTATATGACGACTATACCTGGGAATACACCAGCCAGCAGCAATCGTCTTATGGTAATAAGAACAGCAGAAAGACATACAACGCCGGCTTAAGCAGCAGTAAAAAAAGCAGCACGGTTAAGAAGGAAACCACTACCCGCAAAGCCAGCTCCGGTAGGGTGTATCATCGTGGCCCCAGAGGAGGGTGTTATTATTATACTCCTGGTGGCAGCAAAGTATATGTGGACAGGAGCTATTGTAATTAAGAAGAATTATTTTTTAAAGAGTTAGGAGCGCTGTGCCTGTGTTTTTCGTAACTTTATAGGATAGCTAATATGATTATAACACTTAAATTTGCCTATGAACTCCGCCGCACACACTAACAAGATACATGAAGGACGAAATGTAAAGCGTTTCCGCGAAATGCTGGGTATAAAACAGGAAGCCCTGGCTTATGAATTAGGTGATGACTGGAACCAGAAGAAGATATCTGTACTGGAAACCAGGGAAACGATTGATGTTTCTTTACTTCAACAAATATCTGCTGCTTTAAAAATTCCGGTTGAGGCTTTTCAGAATTTTGATGAGGAGCAGGCAGTGAATGTAATTGCTAATACTTATACTTTTCAGGATTTTAAAGATAATGCTGTTGCTTCGGGATTTAGTTATCAGCCGTCCTTTAATCCTATTGATAAAATGGTTGAATTGTATGAACGTATGCTTCAACAGCAAAAGGAAATGATTGAGAAGTTGCAGGAGCTGATTGAAAAGAAATAACCTAAGTAAAAATTGAAATGAAAAGCAAGGTCGCAAAAAGGATTCAGAAAGAAACGCCGGAAGAAGTGCGCTTTTTTGTTCGCCAATATGCAGACATTATTGTGCGTGCTAATGATTTGCTACAGCAAAAGGCTATACAAAGAAGGAACTTGTCGAAGGGGATGAAGTAAGTAAGGCCTCATAGAAAAAATAATTACACATTGAATTTACAGAACAGCTCCTTGGATAGCATCCGGGGATCGACGCTCCGGGAACGGGGCGTTTTGTGTTTTAGGAGTGAAAATAAAAATGCCCCGCAGGTAGGCGAGGCGCTAAATGTTTTCACAACGGAATAATCCTTATTGTGAATTGCTTTCAGATACAAATATAGAGTATATTTTATTTGGCCAAATACGGAAACCCGTAAAAGCAATAATTTATATTTATTATTTTAGGGCTATTAATTTAACTATTATGGGTAAAACGATTCTTGGTCTTGACTTAGGGACTAACTCAATAGGGTGGGCGCTCATCCAAAACAATTTTGAAAATAAAGAAGGAAAAATACGTGGGATGGGAAGTAGGATTATTCCGATGGGGCAGGACGTTTTGGGAGAGTTTGGGAAGGGGAATTCGGTTTCACAAACTGCGGACAGAACAAGGTTTAGAAGTACACGCCGTTTGCGTGAACGTCATTTGCTGCGCCGTTCCCGTCTGCACCGCGTATTGAATGTGCTTGGTTTTTTACCTGAACATTACACGAAAGAGCTTGATTTTGAAAACAAGG
>DAOLFI010000824.1:0-2264 GCA_035326385.1 Niabella sp. | reverse complement strand
ACTCCCCTGTATGCACGCCCTCACCTTTTTTGAGCATGATGATGCGCATATCTTCGGGGATACTTTTGGGATCATCTGTGCTATAAGGGCTCCATACAGAAAACAGCACCCTTCTTTCGGTAGCTGAATTAACCTGTATGCCGAAATAACCTTCACCAAAACCGTTAGCCATAAAATAAGACCCTAATTTATCCTCACCTTCAGGAACGGTTATTTCATTGTAAAACCACCTGGCTTTAATGCTGGTATCAAAAGGATAAGTCAGGTGAACGGAAGGGCCTCTTCTTCCCCAATAGAAAAAATTGCCTTCATTGGTAGCAACAAAATTTGTTTTAAACCCGGCTACAGGACCTCCTATTGCGTAATCACTTACCTCGGCAAAACGGGCGCCTGTTTTAGAGATCCCGGTAAGCGTAATTTTAATATAGCCGGTATCTTTAAGCTCCCACTCTCCTCCTTCATATAAACGGAACACATCACCTTCAATGGTTAGCGTCTGTGGAATGTTATTAACAGCAACCTGTAACCGGCTTTCCCCTGCTGCTTTTGCCCTGATCTTTATATTGACCTTTCCCGGGTGGCTGATCCTGAAATAAGTATCAAACCGGACTGCCTGATCTGTCCAGTTTTCAATACCTGCATTTGTAACAACCCTAGATCTTGGCGGTATATTTTGTCCCCATGTATTCCCCCCAACAGGTACCATTAAAATGGTATCCTCGGGGTTTTCACCCTGTCGTGTTTGATTTTTGTCTGCTCTATTATTGCTGAAAGAGACACTGCATGTCCAAAGCAGGGCGCCTAATACCAGGACCAGGAAATTTCTGTACTTCATACGCTTCCGGTTTATAAAGTGTAAATGATGATTACGCATCAAAATTAACCAACAGCGGGCTCTTATTTACAGCTACAGCCAAAATTGCGCAAACGATTGAATATTTAATTTAATTGTAACTTTATAGTATGGAAGTGCATGAGACTGCCGTAGACTACGGTAAACGAAAATACACTATTGAAGAATATCTTGAAATGGAAAATGAAGCTTTGGAAAAGCATGAATATTTCAGGGGAGAGATATTTGCTATGTCGGGAACCAGGATGCCGCATAATGAGATCAGCAGTAATTTAATGACCTCAATCGGATCAAGGTTAAAAGGCAAAAACTGCAAACCTTATGGCAGTGATGCCAGGATACATATCGAATCCAATACCTTGTTCACTTACCCGGATATTTCGATCGTATGCGGAGAAGTACTTACGCTGAATAATGATCATATGAACGTGCTGAATCCCTCCGTAATTATTGAAATACTATCGCTATCTACCAAAAATTACGATCGCGGTGAAAAATTCAGGCTCTACAGAGATATACCCACCTTAAAAGAATATATCCTTGTTGATTCAGAGAGTGTATATATAGAGGCCTTTCGCCTGAACGAAGCTCAACGCTGGGAGCTGGAAGAATATAACCTGCCTGAAGAACAGCTTTATCTTAAAACAATTAATGAGTATTTTTCTATTAGTGAAATTTATGAAGGGGCAAATGTACGCTGAGTCCTCTGCGAGAGACTCCGCTAAGAAATTGAGACATAAAACTTTTCGCTGAAAGCCCTCACCCCTCCGAAGGATATTTATGCACTCTACACTGAACTTTATAATAACAGCTAATAGCCTCTTACTGCTCTATCCTCACTTCCCCTTCCAAACCGGCTTTTGACAGCGGCTTATTCTGTAAAAGATTCAAAGGGGCCGTGGTCCAGGTAATGCGCTTATCTTCCGGCAGGGTCAGATCTCCTATTAAACGGTTAGCCCAGGTATTGGCAACCTTTATTTCGATAGTATTTTCACCGGCTTTTATTGCCTTTGAAACATCGAGGCGATAAGGAGGTGTCCATAGAGTTCCACACGATACACCGTTTATGGTTACCGTTGCAATATTGAATATACTGTCCACAGTAAGATATACAGGTTTGAACTTGTCAAGATGTTCAATACTAAAACTGCTTTTATAAACTGCCGTACCAGAGTAATACTTGATAGCGTTATTATCGTGTTGATTCCATAATTTGAGTGCAGGAAAACTCACTTCCTCTACTGGTCCACCAAAAGCAGGATCGAATTGTACTTTCCAGCCGGCGCTGATATTGGCAACCTGCTTCATAGCTGCAACAGGCTGCTCCTGCTTTTTAACATCCACTTTCTTCCTGAATACAACAAACGCCGAACCGTTGGCATACAAAGGAAGCTTTACATAAGTTCGGCCA
>DAOLFI010000034.1:0-11329 GCA_035326385.1 Niabella sp. | reverse complement strand
CCGGCGCAGGGATGGCGGCTTATTTTATAATAATGGCGTTCGATAATATGCGCCAGCGCAGCAGGGCTTAAATACCAGCTATTGCGCAAAAGCTTTTTGTGTTGCTTTAAGGGCAACTGGTAAAAATGTTGAGTATGCTGTTGCTGCAGCCATAGCTCTGTATCGCTTAGTAAAAAGAGCACGCGCAGCCATTCGGCCTCATTAAAAGATGGGTTAAGTGTTGTATGGGTGTTGTTCATAGCAGGAGTATTGAAGTGATAAATACCCCGCAAAAAAATTGCGTGGGTTAGTCCTTACCGGTTCTGAGGGCTACGACACCCTGACTCCAAATAAGAACGCCCACGCAGTATGGTGAGCGTTTTTACCTTATTATTCTGGAGTCGTTGAAGGTCGTAGTTTCAGAACCAGACAATAAAGCAAACACGCTGAAAAATATATGTGTGTTTGCAAATCTATAATATCAATGCTATGAATCGTTGTAAAGCATAAATAATCCTTTATTTCATAGTATAAAGATACATAAAAATGTATATAAAATCACTTATGTTAAATAATTCTGCATGTATTTTTTTATTTCTTTTATAAGTGATTATTTTGTTTTTAGTTAGCTAAAGATTAGTTAACATGGCTACTCAAAAAAAGCGTTATAACCGAATTAAAATTGTTCTTATTGAACAAGAAAAGACCAATATTTGGTTGGCCGAAACGCTGAACGTAAGTAGAACTACTGTTTCCAAATGGTGCACCAATGATAACCAACCTACGGTTGAAAGCTTATTTAAAATTGCTGAAGTATTAGAGGTGGAGGTTTGCGAGCTGCTGGTAACGGGGAAGAAATAAAATATTAAGAAGTTAAGGTGTTTTCTTTATGGCCTTAATATCTTAATGGTTTAAAAGTATCAGGATAGTTATCCTTATATTACACTACAAAAATGTTCCACCAAAACTAATTTTTATATGTTAGTAGAATCTTTTAACAGCGCCTGGCAATATATCGGAAGAAGATACAATAGCGGTGTTATTTGCTCAGAGCGACATTTGCAGGCCGAACTCTTTCATGCACTTTATTGCGACCCGGTATTTATGAAGAAGTACAATTTAAGGATTGAACCTGTTCTCTACGAGGGTGATAAAGATAATGGTAAGTGCTCGGGTCTAATTCCGGATTTATTGGTAATTGGTCGCGAGCGTAAAATCGTAGCACATGTTGAAGTAAAGTATATTCCTCATGGATTTGTACCGTATAAAAAGGATGTAGCAAGTATGTTTTACCTATGGAACTTAAAAGCTAGTGGTGGAACTAAGTTTTACCTAGATACAAATCCTGAAAACGGAGACTGGAATTATGATAGGCCCTACGTAGTAGGCGAAGATTTTAAAATGATATATTGTATGATTGGCAATGAAGAATCTGATTGCTTTGTTAGCAATCATACCATATGGGAAGGATACAATGGCATGTCAGGTAAGTCAACCGACATTATACAATTTGCGGGAAAAATAAGCAAAAAGGCTGCTGTATTCGAACAACTACATTTTGAAGGGTGTGTGAAGAAATAATTTACCATTTTGTATTCTGTACAATAAATAGAAACATAGTTATTCTGATACTAACCGGAAGCGAAGGAAAGTATTTGTCTTAGCTGGGCCCCTTTGGGAGATCCGGAAAAGAAGTAAAGATATTTATACCACCGCGCTCAGCAGCAACACACCTGCCAGGCCGGCCACACCTACAATGGATTCCATTACTGTCCAGGTTTTAAAAGTATCGGGCAGGCTTAGCCCCAGGTATTCCTTAAACATCCAGAAGCCGGTATCATTTACATGCGAGCACATAAGGCTGCCGGCGCCTATTGATAATACCATCAACTCAGGACTAACATGCATGGTTGTAACCAGTGGCTGAACAATGCCTGCCGCGGTCAGTCCGGCTACTGTAGCCGATCCCAGCGAAATTCTTAACACCGTAGCTACAAGCCAGCCCAGTAACAGAGGAGGCATAGAGCTGTCGGTAAAATAAGCCGCAATAGCATCACCGGTGCCGCTTTCTACCAGCACCTGCTTTAATGCTCCGCCTGCAGCAGTTATAAAAACAATGGAAGCAATGGCATTTAGCGCCAGACCCGATTTCTGCATCAGCTCACTGATTTTTATTCCCCGCAATACACCCAAAAACAATATAGCTATTATAACGGCTACTACCAGCGACATACCCGGATCGCCAATAAAGACGAGAAAACTTTTTAACGTTCCATCTCCCGGATTTACTATTTGCAGTGCCAACGCAGAAACAACAAGCAGCAGCACGGGAAATAATGCTATGGTTATGCTGATCGCAAACCCCGGGGTTGCTTTAGAAGTGTCTTCTTTGCTAAATAATTCTTTGGGCGGCGTTGCCCTGATCTTTTTTATCGTTTCGGGGAAAAGCAGCCCTGCCAATATTAGAACAGGAATTGCGATCGCTAATCCGTACAACAGCGTAAGGCCCATATTGGCATCGAAAATATTGGCTATAACCGCCGGCCCCGGATGAGGAGGCAGAAAACCGTGGGTGATGGAAAGCGGTGCCGCCATTGCTATACCCAGGTACACAACCGGTAGGCCTGTTTTATGCGCCACAGCAAATACCAACGGTATCAGTACCACAAAACCGGCATTGTAAAATAAAGCAAGGCCCACACAAAAGCTGGTGATACAAATGGCGAACTTGGCTCTTTTAGCGCCAAAAATGCTTAGCAGCCGATCGCTTATTTGCCTGGTAGCGCCGGTTTCGGTTAAGATGCTACCCAGCATTACCCCAAAGCCCAGAACGGTAATGACCGACCCCAGGATATCTCCAACGCCCTTTGAAATGGCTGCCACCACCCGGGGAGCCGCCATATCATTGCAAAACCCGATAAATAAGGCAGTAAGAATAAGAGCGGTAAAAGCATTCAGCTTTACTGCCGATACCAGCAGCAGGAGCAATACAATTCCAATGACAAGTATTAAAACCGGCGACATGCAATATTCGTTTAAAAAATTAACCAAGTCCCTGTAAAGTTGCAGCAGCAGTCTCTTTCAACCCACCGGAAACGGCGATAGTGATCACATCTTTCTCATCTGCGGCAGGTTCTTCAAGCGTATCAAACTGGCTTTTTAATAGATCCATCGGCATAAAATGACTTTTACGGGTAACCATCTGCTGATACACTTTTTCGTAAGATGCCTTTAAGAATACGAAGGAGATATTTTGAATTCCTGCTCTTAAAACATCCCTGTATTTTCTTTTCAATGCGGAGCAAGCTATTACACAGCTACTATTATTGGCAGTATGCCTGCATGCAACTGCTATAATATGTTCAAACCAGCCATTTCTGTCTTCATCGTTCAGCGGAATACCCGATTGCATTTTTTTAATATTGGTTTGCGGGTGCAGATCGTCTCCATCTACAAAAACTGATCTTTTTACATCAGCAATTATTTTACCGATGGTTGTTTTACCACATCCCGAAACACCCATTACTATGATAACCTGTGAGTACATAAAAATATCATCTTATCTCATGCCGGGCACACCCGCCTTTACTTTGTATTTTAATATATTAAAGTAAACGTCAAGATACAAAACAATATAACTATCTGGAAAATAAAAATGCCGGGTTAGCGAGCCTGAGATCCATGAGAACAATCCCGGTCGCCACCCGGCGGCCGTTGCTAAACAGAGTTCTCAGGGCAGCAGGTGTATATGAAAACAACCTTCGCCCTGTAATTAATTATCAATGAAAATAAAGTGTTATGCTGTATTTTATTACTCATTTTGAGTTTGGAGCCTGGTAAACATTAGGTAAGCTTTATTTATACTAAAATAATGTTTTGGTCTAATTCGACCAAATATTTTTTGAGGTGTTTGCCAACTTTAATTCCGAAATGGCAAACGAGGAAGTATTAAGAATAAGAAAGGAGTTTGGAGCTTATTTAAAAAAGCATCGTGAAGAAGTTTTGAGGGAAAAAAATCTTCTTGCCTTTTCCTATAGTTCAGAACTTGACAACAGCAAACTGGGTAAAATAGAAAAGGGTGAAATTGACATCCAGTTCAGTACTTTGATTGAAATTGCCAGAACCTACAGGATCCCTTCCAAAACCATTTTAGGGTTTAAAATAATAATTACAGAATAGCTTTGGCCCTGTTTATAATTTATTCAATGCTTTCTTTGTCTCGCGCCAGTCTCCAGACTGGTGCGTTTCTGTTTAATATCATCCCGGACGGTCTATTGACCGGAGTGCCCCCGTTATTTAACTGTTAAAATGAGTAAAACCTATGCACAGGTCGGCCTGCGCGCATTGTCATACTACAGACCTGCGCAAGGAAAGCATCTTTATCTCACGCCAGTCTCCTGACTAATGCGTTCTCGTTTAATATCATCTTGGCTGGCCTTCAGGCCAGTGTATCATCGTTACTTACTGATGAAATAAATAAGTAACATCAATGCACAGGTCGGGTCGACACATCGCTATACTACAGACCTGCACAAGAAACAGAACCCACACACATTATCATATGGCAGACCTGCGCAAGGAAAGGTCAGTCAGCCCGCATTATCACACGGCAGACCTCCGCAAGGAAGCAACAGCATCAATAACAATAGCGATGTTTTTTGTTCGCATTAAACAAGTGCATACAGATGGCGCTTATAAGTACAGTAGGGTGATAAAAGTAATAGAAGAGTAACCGTTTATTAGCCGTACTTTTGTGCCAACTGCATAAAGAAATTGATAATTCAAAATGTTTAGGCATAGCGGTAAAACCAGAACATTAAGTCATAATAAGAAAATTGCTTCTTTGCTGTCTTTTGTGGCAGGGCTTGTAAATGTAGCGGGATTTATATCTGTACAGCGGCTTACTACTAATGTAACAGGTCATTTTGCATTTTTTGTTGATGAGGTTTTTAAGCTTCAGTTTGCAGAAAGTATCGTTTATTTCTTTTTCATCTTTTTTTTCTTTTCAGGGGCTTTTGTTTCCAGTTTATTGGTGGAAACCATGATGAGAAGAAACGACCGGTTCATTTATATCATCCCGGGACTTTTAGAGAGCGCTATTCTGTTAATGCTTGCAGTTTTTGGACATAAACTGGTGGTCAATAACGCCAATTTCATTGCATGCAGCCTACTTTTTGCTATGGGACTGCAAAACTCACTGGTAACAAGAATTTCGGATGCGATGGTAAGAACAACGCATTTGACAGGGCTTTTTACAGATCTGGGAATTGAGCTGTCGCAGTTGTTTTTTTACAAAAAGAAGGAGCAAAAGGAACGGCTCATTTCAACCATCAGGCTCAGGTGGAGAATTATTTTATTTTTTTTCCTGGGCGGGATAGCCGGTGGCATATTGTATACTTACCTGGGTTTTTACTCTTTAAGTATTCCTGCCTTTATTCTTCTCATGGGCCTGTATTATGACGGTGTAAAACACAAACTGATAAAGTGGAAGCGCAGGCATGATACAAAAGAGAAAGGATAATCAATTTATATTTTGTTTGATGTATAATAATATCGTATGTATCTTTTATTTATTCTATCCGATATTAGTAAAGAAAGTGTATCTTTGAGTTGTGAAATGGCAGGATTACCCATACTATTTTGACGGGCTTGAAAAATATCTCGAAAGAATTTCGCAAAAAAAAAGCGAACTGGATAAACTACGCCCGCTGCCATCCTATGCGTTAAAAAGCATTAAAGAAAGTCTTACTTTAGAATGGACCTACAATTCAAACAGCATTGAAGGTAATACCCTTACTCTTCAGGAAACCAAGCTGATTATTGAAGAGGGCTTTACGGTAAAAGGTAAATCGCTTCGTGAGCATTTTGAGGCTGTCAATCACCAGGAAGCCATTGGACTGGTTGAGTTGCTGGTGTCAAAAGACTATGTACTAAAAGACAGGGATATCCTTGATGTGCATGGGTTGATTTTGCAAAAAATTGAAAAGGAATTCGCCGGAAGATACAGAACTTCTGGTGTACGTATTACCGGAGCTAATTTTGTACCACCTAATGCGCTTAAAGTTGATGAACTGATGTCGGAATTGGTGGCATGGGCTAATGGAAGCAGCCTGGAGCCAGTTATCAGATCGGCTATCTTTCATCACAGGTTTGTCTGGATACATCCTTTTTTTGACGGGAATGGAAGAACAGTACGGCTTATCTTCAATCTGTTATTGATGAAACATGGATTTCCGCCGGCCATTATTTTAAAGAACGACCGAAAAAAATATTATGATGCGCTTAATGCTGCTAATAATGGCAACTACAGCCGCTTACTATTATTGGTGCTGCAGGCGTTGGAGCGAAGCCTTGATATTTACCTTAGTTCTCTTAATAATACTTATGAAGACTATCAATCTATTTCTAATATAGTAAGTGAACCGGATGTGCCTTACGGCTCAGAATATGTAAGCCTGCTTGCAAGGCAGGGAAAGATTGATGCTTTTAAAGAAGGCCGAAACTGGCTCACTACCAAAGATGCTGTTTTCGATTATATGAAAAAAAGGGAACGGAAGAGGAAGCTTATGTAAGCCATTTATTATTCACTGCTACATTCACGGCACTTACTTTGTTGTTTACCTGAAGTTTCCGGTAGATATGTTCTATATGTTTTCGCACCGTGCCTTCGCTAATGAAAAGACGGGAGGCAATCTGCTTATAACCCAGCCCGTTCTTTAGTTCTGTCAGGATCTCCATTTCACGTTGCGAGAGCACTGACTGGCTATCAGGAGGAAGGACAGGGGCCGTGCTTTTGATATGATTAAGTGTTTTAAGGGCAATGCCTGAAGACATGGCAGCACCACCATTATAAATATCATTTATGGCTTTGTATATAGCTTCTGCGCTTTCATCTTTCAGCAAGTAGCCCGATGCCCCGGCCAGTATGGCGTTGAATATTTTATCATCATCATCAAATGTGGTCAGCATCAGCACTTTTACCTGGGGATGTTGTTCTTTTAATTGACGGGTAGCTGCAATACCATCCATAACAGGCATCTCTATATCCATCAATACAATACCCGGCTGCTGGCTCATAAATTTGTCAAGCAGATCAGTGCCGTTGCCCGCAGCAAACATTATTGATAAGTCATTGAAAAAGCTTAGTTTTTTTAGTATGGATTTTAAAGCAAGCTCATTGTCTTCTGCTATTGCTATTGTAATACCGTCCATAAAGACCTGTTTTGCAGACAAAGTACATGAAATATTTTTTAACATACCATACGCAAAGCTGCGTATTTCTTACAGCACAACATCCACTATAACCTGTGTTCCCTTGCCGGGAGCACTATCTACCTGAATGGTTCCACCTATTTCCTGTGCATGGTGCTGCATATTGTTCAACCCGAACCCTTGCTGGTTATGCCCTTTTTCAAAACCTTTACCGTTGTCTTTTATAGCTATATAAATACCATGCCCGTGAGTGTTAACGGCTATCTCTGTTTTCCCGGCCCCGGCATATTTCAGGCTATTGTTTACTGCTTCCTGTACAATGCGGAACAGCCCTGTGGCTTGCTTTGAGGTTAATACCCGCTCCTCATCAGCTATTTCCTGTACAAGGATGCAGACTTTAGGCAGCCTGCCATAGTATTCCCTCAGTTTCACTATCCATTCGTCCAGCCTAACTGCTGATTTGTTGATGAGCCAAACGGTTTTACGCAAGTCGCGAATAGTATCTTCCAGAATGTCTTTCACCTGTACAATGGCATTGTCATCGGCCATGTCTACCGTGGATTTGATGAACGTAAGCTGCGCACCGATATTATCATGAAGCTCGCGTGAAATGCGTAACCTGTCCTGCTGCAGGATATTTTCTGCTTCTGCCCGTAACAGTTGCCTGTTTAGCTCAGCCTCTTTTTTAAGTTGCGCTTCGCGGAATTTCTTATTGCGATAAATGAGCCAGGCAGCCAGTGAAATACCTAAAAGTAAGACTACAGCAATCAGCAGGTATAGATTTCGCTGGCGCAGGCTTAGTTCATGAATAGTGTTCTTTTGCTTCAGTGATGCAATTTCCTGTTCTTTTCTTGCGGTTTCGTACCGGACCTGATGGTTAGTGATTTCTTTTGTTTTTTGCTGTTCAAATAAAGTGTCTTTTATCTTGCTGTAGCTTACGTGTTCGCTGTACGCCTTTGGGTAGTTTCCGTTCTGTGCATAGATGTCTGCCAATAGCCTGGATGCATCCATTACCTGTTGCGGCGAACCAATGGAGAACGCGATAGCCCTGGCTTCTTTCAGTGCCTCGTAAGCATCACCGTTTCTGCCCTGCAGCAGGTAAAGACGGCCCAGGTGTACTAATACAAAAGCCGTTTCTTTTTGGTTTCCGTATTGCCTGTGAGCAGCCAGTGCTTTTTGTAAATATGCTTTTGTCTCGGCAAGCATCCCTTTTTCCAGATAACCCAAACCCGCATTGGCTTGCGCTACAGGCAGAAACTGCAGGTTTTTTTGCGCCAGGAGCGCCTTTTCGGCTTTTAAAGAATAATGGATGCAACTGTCGTATTGCCCTGTGTAGTAGAACACCGATCCCAAGTTGGCTTCGCAAAAAGCCATTTCTGCGGGTAGTTTTAGCTTGATATAAATGGCGTAAGCGTCTTTATAGTGGCGAATAACCTGGTCGTATTGTCCCTGAGATTTAAAGAGTATGCCCAAATTGACGTTCATCATGGCCAGATGCTCATCATCGCCCAGGCGCTTATAAATAGCGTATGCCTCATTATAGTATTGCAGCGCCTCATAAAAGCTACCCTGCTGGTCATATACAATTCCCACGCTGTTGAGCGTGTTGGCAATCTTAGCTTCATCTCCTGTTTTTCTCCATAGCGCAAGTGATTGTAGTCCGGAAGCTAGTGCATTCTTATAGTTTCCCTGGGCTTCATAGGAAATACTTATAATGCGCAGGGCCTCGGCTTCCGCTGCTGTTTTCCCTGTGGCTCTGGCAACATCCAATACCTTATTGCAATAGTACCGTGCAGCATCCGGTTTGCTAAAGCGAAGTTCTGAAGCTAAAGACAACCAGCCAGTCAGTGAATCTGTGACGGCATTAGTTGGCTTCTGCTGACCATGCAGGTCCGTGGCTATACAAAAGCAAAATACAATTAATCCTGGTAAACAGCACTGGAAAAGAAACTTCATAGTTATAAAACGGTTCGGGCATAAACTTAAAGAAAAAATACGCAATTCATCGTATTGTTTTATACCTGTGGGTAAGGGAATTTTACACTGCCGGTATAGCTATAAGATTTTTTGAATCAGTGTATTTTAAATATTTCAACATGATGAAGCGTTTATTTTTCTTTATTGTTTTGGTTTCTTTGACCGCTGCTGCAGGATGGGGGCAGACCTGGAAACCAAACGGTACTGTGCACACCATTATCCCAGATGGGGCCGGAGGCATTTATATAGGCGGAGAATTTACAGCAGTGGGGAGTGAGTCGCGGGTTCGCATCGCCCGTATTAATGCGGATGGCAGTCTGCATCCCTTTTTTGCTACAGTTGACGGGACTATTCGCAGTATGTCAATTAGCGGAGGAAAGTTGTATATAGGCGGTGATTTTAAAAATGTTAACTGGGTATCCAGGAAACATATTGCTTCCTTTGACCTGGCAACCGGTACTCTTACTGATTGGGCACCCGAGGTTGATTTCCCCGGCGCTACCGGTAATAACCGTGTTTACTCCATTCTGGCAACTATAGACCGGCTGTATGTAGGCGGCCAGTTTACCCAGGTAAATGGTCAAAGCAGAACCAACCTCGTATCCTTTGATATTACAGGCGCCACACCCACGCTTACAGACTGGGTACCCAACCCAGACCTGAATGGTACTATATTTTCGTTAGTGGAAGCAGAAGGAAAGTTGTATGTAGGGGGAGCTTTTAACCAGATAGCAGGCCAGAGCAGGTTGCGTCTGGTTTCTTTTGATGTTACAACCGGTACGCCAGCGCTTACCGATTGGTCCCTTCAGGATATTGGTTACATACAAACACTTTGGGCAAGCGATGGCATATTGTACGCGAGTGGAGAGTTTAGCAAGATAAACGGTCAGAACAGACAGCGCCTTGCTTCCTTTGATATTACAGGCAGCACTCCAACGCTTACTACCTGGACGGCTCATGCCAATAGTCGCGTACTGAGCTTTACGAAGATAGGGAGCAGGATATATATAGGCGGAATATTTACCCAGATAGCCGGTCAGAACAGACAACGCCTTGCTTCCTTTGACATTTCAACCGGTACGCCGGTGCTTAGTGATTGGAATCCCATTGCAGACTACATTGTTTATAGTCTTGCAACAGATGGCAGCAGGTTATTTGGTGGCGGCGGCTTTGGTGTAGTTGCAGGGCAGTCCAAGCCCTGGCTTTTCGGGTTTGATTATGATGTACTGCCGGTGAGCTTTGGCAACATACTGGCTAAAATGGATGGCAATGCTTTATTGGTACAATGGACAACCCTTAAGGAGGAAAATAACAGCTCTTTTGAGATAGAGGCTTCTGCTAATGGGAAAGACTTTACTAAGGTGGGTGCCGTGGTTTCTAAAGCAAAAGAGGGTAACTCGGATACGTCTTTGGAATACAGTTTTACCCTACAGTTGAACGGCACTATGCTTTCCGGGCTTGCCGTCCTGATACCGTTGCTGGCCGTTTTTGCATGGAACATGTGCAAAAGACGCAGGATGGTGTTGTCTGTTTTGCTATTAACAGTGGCCTGCACATGGCTGATAACAGGTTGTACAAAACAAGGCTTAGAGGTGAATGCTTCCAACACTAGTATATATGTGCGTATAGCACAGGTGGACAAGGACGGAACAAAAAGCTATTCTAAAGTGGTAGTAGCACAATACAAACAATAATTAAAATTATAAAGCAGATATAATATGAATACCTTATCAAAATTTAGTACCCTGATAGTACTTACAGTTTTTACCTTTCTACCAGATGCCGGGGCGCAACAGCCATCCGAAAAAGAATTGAAGCAGGCCTTCGCCCCAAAAGGCACCCATCGGGCGCCGTTTAAAAAAGTAAATGAAGTAGCGCTTATAAGTGTCAATCTACAGTTCAAACTCGCTACCCGCCAGGAGCAGGAAAAACGCAACGTGGGCAATATCGTAACCTGGGGATTTCTGGAAGGAATAGACGATGCAATGTTGCAGGAAATTACGGATGAGTACTACAAAAATCTGGCAGCAAAATTTGTGGCAAACGGTTTTTCGCTCAGCGAAGCCTATAAAGATCACAAGTCCTACCAGAAACTGGTGGAAAACAATGCAGAGAGCAAACGCGAAACCCAAAAGAAAAATTGGGGTGTTTCAAAAATTTT
>DAOLFI010000823.1:0-2275 GCA_035326385.1 Niabella sp. | reverse complement strand
ATTGCTGTAATAATATGCATGAACCGGGGATTGCAGGCACAGTCGTCAGACTTGTCGCTGGATGACCATCGTCCTAATATTGTTTGGATTGTTTGTGAAGATATGTCGCCCCATCTTAGCACTTTTGGTGAGAAGACCATAAACACACCTCATCTGGATCAACTAGCCAGAGATGGGATACGGTTCACCCATGCTTATACAGTAGCAGGTGTTTGTGCTCCCAGCTGTTCAGCATTGATAACGGGTATGTATCCAACAAAAACAGGTGCTAATAATATGCGCACATTAAGTGCTCCTCCCGGTCCTGTTCCCGATTACGTTCCGGCACCTTATTCCGTGGTATTGCCTCCTTATGTAAAAGGATTTCCCGAATACCTTCGTGCCGCAGGATATTATTGTACCAACAATGCCAAACAGGATTACCAGTTCCAGGCGCCTGTTACTATCTGGGACGAAAGCAGTACTAAAGCTCATTGGCGTAACAGGCCTGGGGGAAAACCATTTTTTGCGGTTTTTAACCTGGGCATTACACACGAAGCACAGATATGGGAAAGAGCTGGCGAACCATTGCTGGTAAATCCTTCTGACGTGCAGGTGCCACCTTATTACCCCGATATTCCGGAAGTACGGCAGGATATAGCAAGGCATCTCACAAATGTTATTAAGATGGATCAGCAGGCCGGCGCTATCATTCAGCAACTGAAAGATGATGGACTTTACGATAGCACGATTGTATTCTTTTATAGTGATCACGGTGATGGGTTACCCTATGTAAAACGGGAAGTATTGAAACGAGGCCTGCATATCCCGCTTATAGTGAAGCTGCCCGGGAAAAGGAGCGCTGGAGCGGTAAATAAAGAGTTGATCAGCAGCCTGGATCTTCCTGCAACCATTTTATCACTGGCAGGCATTCCTGTTCCTGCTTATATGGATGGCCAGGCTTTTCTGGGAGCTCAAAGAAGCGAAAAAATGAGAAAGTATGTTTTTGCCGGGCGCGACCGTATGGATACCGAGGTAGACAGAGTGCGTACATTAATGGACACTGCCTTCCAGTATATCAGGAATTATATGCCGGATAAACCTGGTTACCAGGATGCCCTGTATCGGCTCCAAATGCCAATGATGAAGCGCATGAAAAATATGCGCGACAGTGGACTGCTGAACCCTGACGCTATGGCCTGGTTTAAAACTTCTAAACCACGGGAAGAATTATATGATCTGAAAAATGATCCTTATGAATTAAAGAACCTGGCAAACGATAAACGTTATAAAAGAAAGCTGGAAGAACTGCGGGCTGTTTATAATGAATGGTATGAGCAAACAGGTGACCGCGCCATTGTGCCCGAATTACAAATGCTTACCAGGGAAATGTGGGGTGGAGAAAAAGAGCCGCCGGTAACAGAACCACCTCAGGTTATTAAAGTTGATGGTGGTATTCTGATTCGTTGCGCCACAGCGGGAGCGTCTATAGGATATAAAATAAATGCAACAGAAGCAGACGCGAAGGGAACCGGCGGATGGAGCCTTTACCGCTATCAGTATATTCCTCTTAAGAAAGGAGATCGCATTACTATAAAGGCGCAAAGAATTGGTTATACCGAAAGTATGGCAACATTTACATTTTAGTACAGTGTAGCTAAACAATAAAAAGTTGAAATGAAAAATTATCTGATCTTACTTCAGGCCGCCATTTTAAGTATTATCTGGGTGATTCCGTCAACCCTGAAAGCTCAGCATGATAAACCCCATGAAGTAGTATATAAACAAATTGATACCGTCAGCCTGAAAATGCAGGTTTTTTATCCGGATAATTTTGATCCTTCAAAAAAATATCCGGCCATTATTTTCTTTTTTGGCGGAGGGTGGAACAATGGCTCAACAGGACAATTTGCACCACATGCAGCATATTTTGCATCCAAAGGAATGGTGGCATTTACCGCGGACTATCGTGTAAAATCCAGGCAGCAGACAACACCATGGGAATCTGTAAAAGATGCCCGTTCATCTATAAGATTTCTTAGAAAAAATGCTGCAGCATTTTCAATTGATACCAACAGGATAGTTGCTGCCGGTGGTTCTGCCGGCGGGCATATTGCAGCAGCTGCCGATCTTACAGCTATTGATGAACCAACAGATAATTTTAATTACGGTGCCAGGCCTGATGCTTTAGTATTGTTTAATCCTGTTATTAATAATGGTCCCGGCGGTTTTGGTTATGAAAGGTTCGGGGAAAAATATGCAGGTATATCTCCCTATCATAATATAAAAAAGGGGG
>DAOLFI010000822.1:0-2275 GCA_035326385.1 Niabella sp. | reverse complement strand
ACCTTTTTACCAACAGCAGTTACTTCCTGTCCAATCCCGTCTCCGGGAACTATTAGAATGTTTTTTTTCATCCGTATATTTTTTATAGTATTTAATCTGTTTTCTGTTTCAAAGCTATGGATAATAAGTACCCGGTCAAAAGGCTTTCTGTAATTAGCTCACCGCCATCTTCCAACGTTCCTAAAATTACACTATACTTCCAGTTATACTGAATAATGGTAAGTCTGTGCACCTGGTCCAGCACAATAGCACAAAATAAGAATAAAGCTAATAATATGAACATAGCTTTTGAATGTTTCCTGAAGGTAGCATCTCCTTTTTTGTAGGCTTCAAATACCGGGGCCAGAACTATAAAGCCTAAAAATGCAGCGGCAAAAAGCTCCATAATTTTTCCACCCCGCCGGCCGCTGGTCATTCCAAATGCATCATAAAAAAACATACCAAGGGATTGATGGATCCTGAATACATCTTCAAGAAAAAGAAAAAGAAAAACCAGGATCCAGGCAAAATATTTTTTTTCCTTTCTGAACAGGGCAATCATAGCCAGAGCCATGATCATAATGATCCATTTGAAATTCTGAAAATCTTCAGCATAGCTGTCGTCTACTTCTATGGCATACAGTTTAGGGTCTGGAAAGGGATGATAAATGTTGATCGCATTAAGAACAATCAGTATGATGTCTAATGCAAGTAATATCAATAACGGTATAAAATATTTTATGTTGTGGAATCTTTTCAACTTGTTTATGCTTTAGTGAACTCTTTGTATGCGCCTTGAAGAAAGGCCTATGCCAATAGTAACCTTATGTACTGTACCTGAATAGTCCAGGAAATTATTTTTTAGTGGTGTAGCAATAAAGTCATACCCGATACGGATAGATGTGGTGGAGGTACCCTGCATGTAATAACTGCCATTGCTGTTATCTTTTGTTTTTAGTTTAATATCGCTGATAAAACCTATGTTACCAGCAATGCTGGTTTTTATTCCAGCTCCTTTATAGTCTGGCTCTTTGTTGGTATCGCTGTTAGGATCAAGCCCAAAAATGCCCACACCCACCAATGGTGCGAATGAAAAATTTTTAGTGTCAATTATATACCTGCCTGCAGATAAGTTTATTTGTCCTCCGGTAGCTTTTGAGTTTTGCGGCCAGGTTTCTTTATTGGCTGGCATATCCGTTTTGGTTTTGCTAAAGCCTACGGATAGGTTTAGCTGGTAAACCCAGTTTCTTTTTATGGCTTCTATTGAAAAGCCAAACAGGGTAGGGTGCCTGTAATAATCGGTTAAATTACCGCCAAATAAAAATTTCCCTAAATACAAAGAGTAAGCAAAACCATTGCGGGTAATTTCATATTTTTCCCTGATGAACCTCCTGGTAAAGTCAGCGTATTCGCTGTCGGGGTACCGGGTCAAAAAATCATCAGCAAGCAAATTCAGTTCTTCCCGGCTCTTTTTTCTCTCAGTATTTTCTGACTCTGATAAAAGATACCTGAGCTTCATCAGCATAAATGTTTTTTCTTCCTCAGTCAGTTTTGAGTTTTTAATATGCTGCAGGAGCGTATCTTTTTTTTCTGCTGATTTTTCAAACAGCTTTGGAATAAGATAGTCCCTCTGTGGCGGGATTCTCAGGTTCCTGTCATTGCTGAGGCTGTCCAGTCTTAATGATTTATCAGATAACAGGATAGCTTCATAGTCCCCAAGCCAATAAGACAGCAGCCAGAACTCCACAGGGTAGAGCGCCAGGTAATCGTTATTGTCCAACATCATCAGACGGTCCATTTCCAACATTATTCCCAGCTTATCATCCTCAATAAACTTGTCGAGTAATATTCTTCTTGATTTTGCAATTTCTTCTGATTTGGTCATTACAGCTGGCGAATTGTTTTGGGCAAACCCACCTAAAACAACAGAAAAGAAGAAGAAAAGCAAAATTATTTTTCGCATAATTATTTTTAGCTATGATGCCTGGTCAGCCAAAAATACATAGCCTATATCAGATTCAGCATTTTTTGTGTGGCTTTTATTGCTGCTACTGTTTGATCGCTATCCAAACCTGTAGTGGTAAATTCACGTCCGCTCAGTTCCCAGGTAATTAAGGTTTCACAAAGCGCATCAGTTTTGCCGCCTGGCGGAATACGTACAATATAATCGCGCAGTTTGGCTAATGGCAGCTTCTTTTTGGTATAGATCTTTTGGAGCGCGTTCATAAAGGCATCGTACTGCCCGTCACCAGATGCATTTTCTTCCATTACACCATCTTCAAACCTTACCCTTACT
>DAOLFI010000821.1:0-2275 GCA_035326385.1 Niabella sp. | reverse complement strand
GTTATCTATTTTGCCCCTTATTACTTTCGATCCCTGGAAAAGCTCAAAATCAACCAGTTCCTGATTCCCTGAAAAAGTTACATTGTGCACTTCATCATCTTTCAGGTAATCGAAAAAAGCATTAATGGAGTCTATATATTTTCGCTCCTTAAAGAGGTTGTCTGCTTCTGTCCAGCGATTTCCTTTAGCAACCGATTTATTATTGTCAGAATACCGGCCAAAAGGGATCCGCACTGCTTCGGCAGCAGGGTCTTTTTTCCCCTTTATAAGATTGATGATCTTGTTAAACATTGCTGCTTTGTTTTTATAGAGCAGGGAAAGATACAAAAGTTGGGAAAACTTACCATATTTCCTCCTTCACCGGAAAAGAAAGTTACCCATCATACATAAGTGCTCTAAAAATGTCCTCTGGAAGACCGGTTCGGACAGGAGAGATGATGCGCTTTATTTATAAATAAATTATATTGCGCTCATTCTTTTTTATAGTAGTTTCGCTGCACCTCCGGAACGGGGGCCAGGAAAAATAAAATTTTTATTTAGATGAAATTTATAGCATCATCAAACGCTTTGCTCAAACAACTGCAAAACCTGTCGGGCGTTATCAACGCCAATACGGTATTGCCCATACTGGAAGATTTTCTTTTTGAAATTGAAGCCAACAGGCTTACTATTGTTGCTACGGACCTCGAAACTGTAATGAGGACTGAAATGGATATTGAGGCCAAAGACAATGGGCGCGTATGTATTCCCGGAAAAATATTGATCGACTCCTTAAAAAACATCCCGGATCAGCCGCTTACCTTTAATATAGATAAAAACTTTGGTGTAGAAATTACCAGCGACAGCGGTAAGTATAAAGTGATGGGCGAAAATCCCGACAACTTCCCTAAAGAGCCTGCGGCAGATGATACTACTTCATTTACAATGACTTCCTCTGCTTTGGTAACAGCAATCAATAAAACTTTATTTGCTACCAGCACCGATGATCTGCGGCCGGCTATGACCGGAGTTTTCTTCGAGCTCAGCAAAGAAGGGATCCAGTTTGTAGCAACTGATGCGCACCGGCTGGTACGCTATAAACGTACTGATGCACAAGCTGCGGGCACCGACAATTTTATTGTTCCCCGCAAGCCTTTAAACCTGTTAAAATCGGCATTGCCTGATAATGATGATGAAATTACCTTAAACTATAACAGCAACCACTTTTTTGTAACACATGGTACTACCCGTTTAAGCTGTCGGTTAATTGACGCCCGTTTTCCTGATTACAGGGTAGTAATCCCGGCAGAAAACCCTTACCGCCTTACAGTTAACAGGCTGGAGTTTTTAGGCGCCTTACGCCGGGTAAGTGTATTCAGTAATAAAAGTACTTACCAGGTGGCTTTAGCCATCAGCGGCAGCGAATTACAGCTATCAGCACAGGATGTTGATTTTAGCTTTGAAGGTAACGAACGCATGAAATGCCAGTACAACGGGGAAGACCTCCAAATAGCTTTCAACGCCAAATTTTTAATAGAGATGCTCAACGGCACCCAAAGTGAAGAAGTATACCTGGAATTGAGCACGCCAACAAAAGCAGGGCTTATCAAACCGGTGGAGCAGGACGAAAGTGAAGAATTACTGATGCTGGTAATGCCGCTGATGCTGAACCAGTAATTTTTTATGATCCCGGCAGCAAAATACATAACATCGCTTCCGATAGCTATCAGAATGCGCAGCACTACTTTCACCGCCATGGTAAAATGGCATCTGTTTGTTTTCTTTGTAATAATATGCTGCGCCGCTTGTAGCCCTACTAAGCAAAATACAGGCAAACCGGCAGTAAAGCAGGAGGCAAAAGTTGTACTTCCGCAGCAGCCTGTTGCCACACCGGCTGATGTAAACTTCGTGTACGACTACGAAGAGGTATTTACTCCCGGGCAGGAAAAGAGCCTGGATTCCCTGGTGCGCAATTTTGAAAAAAGCAACCTGATCTCTGTAAAAATTACAACCGTAAACGATCCGGGCATTACGGCAGAAAACTTTGATCAAAGCAATAAAGCCTTACTGGATGAATGGTCTGCCCTCCATGGTAAAAGCGACAGGTGCATGGTTATCAGCATCAGTAAAAGCCTGCGCCGTATAAGAGTTGACTACGGCCCGTTTGTAAGCCGCTTACTTAGCGATGATGAGGCTAAAGCCATTATAGAAAATCATTTCAAGCCGTCTTTCAGGCAGGAGCAATATTTCCAGGGCACGCTCAACGGCGTAAACGCAATAATGGATACCATCAGGA
>DAOLFI010000820.1:0-2277 GCA_035326385.1 Niabella sp. | reverse complement strand
TAATTTTTAAGTTTTGCATGTGTTTTCAAACTATAGTCAAAAGATTCTCTTTCAAAAAGGCAAAAAAAAACCCCGGTTAAGCCCGGGGTTCTTGTATATCATTCATCCTTTAGATGCAAGGCGTTACAATACCCCGTAAGAGTTTGTATGCCACCACCAAAAGAAAGTTGTTTGCCGATTCATGCCGGCAAATATAAAAGGGAAATAGATGGAATGCAAATTTTTTTTCTGCACAAGCTGTTTAAAAGACAAAAATATGCAGCTAACCTATGTGAAAACCCTGGGAGGGCCTGTATGTCTTATTGTAAATGAAAAGGCAGGAGCCGTTCTTTATTGTTTGAATAATAGGTTTGTTCAATTCTACCGGAACTGCGGGGCATCCATGGCTGCGGCCTATATACCCCTGGGCATTAATGAAAGACTCACTCACATAGTTAGCGCCGTGCATTACAATAGCCCTGCGATAAGCATTATTATTAATACCCTTTTCTAGTCCCTTTAGTTTTAAGGAGTAGCCTTTACTGCCATTATAAGTATCTTCTGTAATATAAAAACCAAGACTGCTTTTATGCGATTCATTGGTATTGCTAAAGAACTGTGCTATTTCTTTACCCGTATTTCTTCCATGTGCCACCAAAGTATTAAAGAGTATCTTAAAATTCTTTATATCTATCACATATAATCTTTTCTGATAGCTGGGCTGATCAAAATCAATGATCGTGAGAACAGAATCATTATTCAGTAAGCCTTCCTCGCCCAGCTTTTCAAAGCCCTGAACCGCATAATCAAACGCTTCCTGCGAAAGGCCCTGATCGTTTAATTGCAGGCTGTCATAAACATATTCAATGGAACTGGAATGTTTTTTACTTAATATATTCTCTTCGGAAGTTATTTTTTCTTCGTTAACAGATTCAATCTTATTAATGGTCCACGACATGAAAGCTACCGACAACACGCAAATACCGAGTAAATTTATATAGTTTTTCAACTGCATATCTTCTTCAGATTTTTTATTTTTTAAACTACAGGAATGTTTTTCTATAAGCGTGTATATGCTCCGGAAAGGCGAATAATAAAAACGCCTCCTGAAGAAGAATATTGTACCGGAATTTTATAATAGGAAAATTTTAACAATTGATTTGCTGCTAAAATCTGCTCCTAACTTTCTCACAAAGTGCTGGATATCATATAGAACGGATTTTATTTTAGATCATCCCGATGACCATTGCCATGTAGACAGATTCCTATGTATTTTACTTCTAACTAAAGAACTAAAGATGAATGGCGGAAAAGTTGGGGCGAATCGAAAAGATGTCCCCCTGCGGCCTCCCTCCCAGAGGCAATATCATTCGTTTTCTCATGATTCAATCCACATGTCTTAAAATTTGATCTAACTGTGGATCTTTTTTGCTTAACAAAATGATATTGACCCAAGGGAGGACACCTATCATTTCACAAAAATTAGTAAGTCTAAGACGTGCCCGCTCGATAGGATGGCTATCAGTCGCTGCCACCCCAAACAAACAAAGCAAAACTGCTAATGCATAGCCTCGCTTAAATTCATAGCTTCCCTGGTTTTCCGCCTCCGTATAAATAAAATAAAGGGAATACAAACCAGGAACAGTACTCCGAGATATAAAAACACATCCATATAAGATAACACCGCAGCCTGTTTGGTGATTGAAAGATCAAGGGTTTTATAGGCCGAGCCCAGCGCAACATCAGTTGTCATTCCTTTGGCCACAAATCCCTGCTTTATTGCCATTACCCTTTGCTGCACATTGAGGTCGTTTACATCCAGTTTGGATATCAGGTCATTCCTGTACAACATATTCCTGTTGCTGATAAAGGTAGTGATAGCCGCTACACCAAATGAACCTCCCAACTGCCGCATCATTCCTGTAAAAGCAGCCCCCTGCCCTATCTGCTGCCCTTTTAAGGTAGATAGCGCCATGGTAGTGATGGGTATAAACAGCAGGCTCAATCCCAAACCCCGGACAATCAGCATCCAGAAAAAATTATCCGCACCCGTATTGGGTGTAATAATTTTGTATCCCCACAGGCTATAGACAAAAAATAACAATAACCCAACCGCTACCATATACGGCTGTGGCACACCCTTCGAAATGAGCTTCCCTACTACAGGCATCATAAAAGCAGTTGCAAGGGTAGCCGGTATCATTAACATTCCCGATTGAAAAGCCGTCCATCCCAGCAAACTTTGTGTGTACAGCGGTATTATAAAGGTGGACCCATACAGGCCAAATCCAAGTATGA
>DAOLFI010000819.1:0-2282 GCA_035326385.1 Niabella sp. | reverse complement strand
GGGTTGTCCATTGTACCATTCATTCGCTTTTTCTGAAGTCCAGATGGTCCTGGCTGATGCATCTGTATTTTCTTTATTTTCGGTGCTGCCACAGGCCCCCAATAAAATAACAGCTGACATACACAGCACCGTAAAAATTCTTTTGCACATAATTAATGATTTTACATATTTAATTTACTACAGGGAATGCAGAAATTCTTAATCTTGCAGCTCCCATAGGGATCAGTTCTATTGTTTCTGCCTTACCGGCTGTTGCAACAGGGCTTTGCGGCAAAGTATCTGTAAGACCATACTGATCTACCTTCCAGCCCGGAATCATTTTTCCCTTTGCCGTTAAAGTAATGGGAACAGTTTCCTGTGAAAAAGGAAAATTATCTGCCGGCCATTGCTTTTTCACTACTTTGAAAAATGAAGCGGGAGCTTCACCTTTATAATACAACCCATAGTTCCATGCTGATGCCGGTAATATTTCATAAGAAGGCCATTTTTCAGGATCTGCATTTTCCTGCCATTTAGAGTCGCCAATTGCTGACTTTTTGCTATCGGCTTTTACATAGCGCTCTTTTATTTTTAATGAATAGGTTAAAGGGCCCCTGTTTACACTAATACTATTTTTATTAGCTGCCCACTGCGTTACATTTAATTTCATTGGCAGGGTCAATTGCACCTTATCCCCATTTTTCCAGCGCCTTGCAATCTTAATATAAGCTGATGGCTCAATACTTTGTTTTACCACTTTCCCGTTAATGCTTACCTGTGCATTATCACACCAGGCCGGCACTCTTAAATAAAAAGGAAAGACTGTACTTTTACCAGTACGCACGGTAAAGCTCATTGTTTCATCAAAAGGATAATGCCCCTGCGATTCAATTTCCACTTCTTCCCCGTTACCAACTTTAGCTTTTACTATTGCTTCGCAATATAATAACGCGGCTACTCCGTTGTCTGGCGTTGCCATAAAAACATGCTCCGAATAATAAGGCCATCCCTGCGCATGGTTATGCTGACAACAACGGGAGCTAAAGGGATTCATCATTAAAAAAGGCCCGTTGTTATCAATGCCGGGGTGATGATTTTTGCTGTCGCTGATGGCCATGTTGGGACTGGTAATATATCTCAATGCTTTAAAGTCGGGCATTACAGCCGCAGGGTATGTATTAAAAGCTATTTCTTCTGCATGATCAGCCCAAAAAGGATCGCCCGTAATACCTGCTAAAATTTCGTTGGACGCCATTTGTTCTACCATACCACAGGTTTCCACGCCCTGCCTTGGGTCTGTATAACCTTTTCGCGCATTTTCATCGGCACCAAACATACCGCCCGGCACATTACCAAAACGGTCTCTTATAATCCTGAAATTATTATAGGTAGCTTCCAAATCGCTTTTGTTACCGGTTTGCAGATAATAAGTTGCCGGCTCTCTGAAACATTGGGCAATATTTACATTATGCCAGTTGGGTAAATTATCAGGTTGTCTCCAGTCTGCCGTATTACGATGTATTTTTTCAGCCAGCTTTAGCAGCCAGTCATTTCCTTTAGTTCTGTTATACAGCCAGTAAATGCTTATTAAATTATCACCTCCCCTGCTGTTTTCCCAATAATCCTTCAGCAGCATGCTGTCAGGCAAATTATATTGCCAGCGGAAATATTTTTCCATAAAAGGCAATACCCTTTCATCCTTACTATATTCATACCAGGATTGCAGGCACCAGAGCATGATCATATTTCCCCATAAATCGGGCTTCCCGTTTCTAAGGATCAGCGGCCCGAAGTAGCCGTCTTCACGCTGGCTGTTTAACGCCGCATGCAACCAGGTTTTTGCTTCATTAATAATATTTGCATCGTTTAAAATATAACCCAGGTTAGCATAACCCTTTAACCAGTACGGAACTTCTTCCCAGCCATAGTCGCCGCTTCCGTCTTTACTGAGCCAAGCATTGCCTTTTTTTGAGAGCCATGCACTGATCTCTCCTAAATGCCCTGTAAGGCCATTGCGCTGCAGTTCGAGATATTTAAGCAACCAGCCCTGTGGCCTTATTGCTCCTACCGGCAATTTAATCAGATACAGAGACTGCAAAGGTTTTTGATTGGACACATAAAACCGGTTGGTCGTTGCATTATCGGGACGTTTTACTACTGTTACCTCCCCGGCCGCTTTTTTATCATTTTGTGCGGATAGTGCGGGCGGAACATATATACACAGCCCCAACAACAACAGATATACCAGGATTTTTCTTCTAAAATTATCAGCTAATACCATGAGTGGGTTATTTTACAGGAAC
>DAOLFI010000033.1:0-11438 GCA_035326385.1 Niabella sp. | reverse complement strand
AATCTGAAAACACTCCGGGAGGCTTTTGGCCCTAATGGAAGGCCGTTCGAGGTATCAGATGTGCTGGATGCAGAAGGCCATCAATACGTAAATCTTGTACAAAAAGGCGGGGGCATTTTAGGCGTGGCACTGGTGGGCTATACCTATATACTGGAGCAAATGGGTATCCGGTTCCTGAGAATGGCCGGAACCAGCGCAGGCGCTATCAACACAGCAATGCTTACAGTAGTAGGTAAAAAGCAGGAAGAAAAATCAACCCGGGTACTTGACGCCATAGTCAATCTTAATTTTTTCGATCTTGTAGATGGTCACCCCGTAGCACGATGGATCATAAAACGGTTTATAACGCATACAAACTATATCAAACGGATGCGCACCATTATTATTACATTGATTGCCATCTTCACTTTTCTGCTTATCGGCAGTTTTGTAGCCCTGATCAAAGCACAGCAGAACGAAAATCTGGTGGGATTAAGTCATACACTGGTTATCACCCTGGTAATTGTAATGATCATTTATGGAGAAATCATCCATTATATTTCCAGGCTTTTTAAAAAGTTTAAAACTGCCGGATATGGCATTAACCCTGGTAAATTTTTCTACAACTGGATCAGGAAACAAATGCAGGATAATGGTGTCATGAACACAAAAGACATCATCAACAAAGCAGGACAGGATATTCCCGGCCTGCATCTGCGCCATAGCCATCCGCAGGGCCTTGATGAGCTCAGAGGCGATGTTACTTTTATTACCTCCGAGCTGGTAACACAAAACAAGATCGAGTTTCCTGCCATGGCCGGACTGTTTAGAAATAAAGAGGAAGATGACCTGCATCCCGCAGGGTTTGTTCGTGCGTCCATGTCCATTCCTATGTTCTTTGAGTCGTACTTTATAAAGGATATTCCCTGTGAACATCCCGAAATAAAAAGGAAATGGAAAGATACTTTTGATGAAGATGATCCTCCCAGCATAGCAAGGTTTGTGGACGGCGGGATCCTTTCCAATTTTCCCATCAACATATTTTACAATCCCAGGGTAATGGTTCCCAGGCTGCCATCCTTTGGTATTGACCTTGATGACGCGGCTCCTGAAGACAAAACCAAACATGCCTCAAGCTGGACCATGATGGGTTATTTTGGCCGCATCTTTAATACGATCAGGAATTATTATGACAAGGATTTCCAGCTAAAGAACAAGGCCTACTCCAAAGGTGTTGGCAGCATTCCTTTGGCCGAGTTTAACTGGCTGAATTTTTTTGTTTCTGATGCTGATAAGCTGGCCATGTTTGAAAAAGGAGCCGAAGCCGCCACACAGTTTCTTTTAAACTTCAGCTGGGAAGCATATAAAAACGACCGGGCCTTTATGCAGGCTACTATTGAAGGGAATAAAGGATGAACCAGTAGCAATTAATAATTATAAATTAATAGTCAATAATTAGTGCTGTTCATTTTTTCGTTTTTTGATTGCAGCTTCAAAATCTTCTACAGAAATTGCATCATTTACATGAAAAGCGCCGATGCGGGTGCGGCGTAAGCTGCTTAAATAAGCGCCGCAGCCCAATGCTGCGCCAAAATCATAAGCCAGGCTGCGGATATAAGTACCGGTAGAGCAAACCACTTTAAAAGGTACTACCGGTAACTGGGTTGTATCTACCTCAAACTGCTTTATTGTTATTTTCCTGGCCTCCAGCTTTACATCTACCCCTTTGCGCGCCAGCTCATATACCCGCTTCCCGTCTTTTTTAATAGCAGAATGGATGGGTGGCACCTGTTCTATTTCGCCAATAAACTGATGCGTGGCGTTTTGAACAGCTGCTTCTGTTAAAGCTTCGATGGATTGAAAGTTTTCCGGCTCACTTTCAAGGTCATAAGTTGGTGTAGTGGCTCCCAACGTAAAGGTGCCAGTGTATTCCTTTTCCTGCGCCATGTATTCATTTATCTTTTTAGTAAACTTCCCGGTACAAATAATAAGCAAGCCTGTTGCCAGCGGATCGAGTGTACCGGCATGGCCTACTTTTTTTATCTTTATAAGATTACGGATCTTTCTTACCGCATCGAACGATGTCCAGTGCAAGGGTTTATCAATCAGCAATACAGCACCTTCTTCAAAATTGATAGTTTGCAAATCAGCCACAGTCATATATCAGGATAAAAGATTTTTAAATTAGTTTTTGGCATTATTTTTCTGACTGGTCGCTAATTCGTTCATAATATTTTCCAGTCTTGCGTTTAGCGTTTCTAAAGGGGTGTAGCCCTCGGCTAATAAATAAAATTTCGTATCGGCAGTCTGTAATAGCAACTTAGGGAAGCCGGTTACCTGCAACTGCCGGCATAACGCAAATTCATACCTGGCTTTTTCTGCATATACCGGGTCTGAAAGTTTTTGGTAAAAGGCTTCGGCAGGAACAGTATATTTTGTCAATAAATGGCGGTAAGCCTCTCCATCGCTCAAATCACGTCCTTCTTCAAACAAAGCCTTTTGAAAATCAGCGGCGATCTGCACCTGCTTTTCCGGGGCATATTCTTTAAAAATAGATAAAGCAATGGCAGGCGTTAATGACTCGGGCACCCAATCACTTTCATCAGGATTTTGAATATGCCACAGATAATCTGCACCAAATTTTGCACCGGTAAGCTCTTCTACCCTTTTATAGGCATCACCTATAAATCCGGCCATCACTTTTATGGGTTTTGCAGTTTCTTTGGGAATCATGCCGCCGCTCAATACTTCAAAATGAAAAAAATCCTTATATCGCTCTGCAAAGGCTGCCATCACCTTACTAAAACCAAAGCACCAGCCACAATGCGCATCGTAACAATAATAGAAAGTCATGGTACAAAAATAGCTATCCTGAAGCGAATGTGCTCTTTCATATGATAGTTAACATCAATGCAGCAGCACATCAAAGCGTTTTCATTTATTGCCGGTAGTATTTACCAGATATTATTTTTCTAATATCTTTTCAATCAGTTGAACTAATTTTTTAAACTCAGCTTCATCGTAACCAATGGACTGGTAAATGATTTTCCCGTTTTCATCAATTAAAAAATTCCGTGGAATGGTTTGCGCAGCAAATTTTTTAAATACATCCCGGTTCTCATCAGGCAAAATGGGAAATGTATAACTGAATTTTTTCTTAAAGGGAGTCAGCACGTCCCAGCCTTCTTCTCTCCCAAAAACAAAGAGGACAAACCTGCTGTTGGTTTTATGTTTATCCCATATTTGTTTTTGCAGTTGAGGGAGCTCTGCCCGGCAGGGTGGGCACCAGGTAGCAAAAAGGTTGATCAGCACCAGCTTGCCTTTATAGTCTGAAATATTGACTTTTTTTCCTTTCTCAATTTCAAAGCTAAAAGCAGGAGCCTTATCGCCGGTTTTTACAAAAGTATCTTCCTCTGTCTCCTGCGAAAACGCTGTATAGCTGCAAAGCATTGCTGTAAGTAAAACTAAAAACTGCTTCATCCCTCAAAAATAAAGTAAAGCTGATACAAAATAGGAGGCCATTAAATGTTGAGTGTAAAAGCTATTTTTGACCCATGAAACTTTCAGGCGATTTTCAGGATACTATTGTGGCGCTGGCAACACCGCCTGGTGTTGGCGCTATTGGTGTGATAAGATTGAGCGGTGATGACGCGATTGTTATTGCAGAAAAAATTTTTACAGGTAAAAAATTAAGCAGCCAGAAAAGCCATACCGTTCATTTTGGACGAATCATCGCACCTCCGCAGGAGGAGGTGATTGATGAAGTGGTTGTAACCATTTTTAAAAACCCCAAAAGCTATACCGGTGAGGATGTGGTGGAAATAAGCGGGCATGGATCTCCTTATACATTGGGGAAAATTATTGAAGCCTGTATAACCGCGGGAGCACGACTGGCAAAGCCCGGGGAGTTTACGCAGCGTGCTTTTTTGAATGGCAAACTGGATCTGGCACAGGCGGAAGCCGTAGCGGATTTGATTGCAGCCAACAATAAAGCGGCACAGCAAACAGCGCTGAACCAATTGCGCGGTGGTTTTTCAAACGATTTAAAATTGCTACGCGATGAATTGATCAACTTTGCAGCATTGATTGAGCTAGAACTGGATTTCAGCGATGAGGATGTGGAGTTTGCAGACAGAGACAAATTCAGAGTGTTGATCGCAAATCTCAAATTGCAAATCGCAACCCTGCTTGATTCGTTTAAGCTGGGCAATGCTATTAAAAACGGGGTCAGTGTAGCTATCATTGGTAAACCGAATGCAGGTAAAAGCACGCTGCTGAATGCTTTATTAAATGAGGAGCGCGCTATTGTGAGCGATATTGCCGGTACCACACGGGATACTATAGAAGAAACCTTAAATATTAACGGCGTACTATTCAGGCTGATTGATACAGCAGGCATACGCGATCATAGCGCTGATGCTATAGAAAAAATAGGTATTGAGCGCAGCAAACAGAACGCTGAAAAAGCAGATATTATTATTCATTTGTTAGATGCCACGGATAAAACCGAAAATAATTCTGAATGGCTGGCACCTTATGAGCATAAGACAATAACAGTGGTGAATAAAGCTGATCTGGAAGAGCGCTCAATAACCCATACTTCCTCCTCAATTTTTCTTTCAGCCAAACAAAAAACAAATATAGAAGCACTTACAAAGGCGATGTATGAAAAAGCAATAGGCACCGAGATTAATACCGAAAGCACTATTGTCACCAACGCCCGCCACCATGAAGCCTTACAAAAAATAATGGAGAGTATTGAGGCTATTGAGTCAGGCATGACAAATAACCTCAGCGGAGATCTGCTAACAATTGACATCCGCAGGGCTTTACACTTCCTGGGTGAAATCACCGGACAGGTGGAAGTAGACCGGGATATACTGGGAACTATTTTCGGGAAGTTTTGTATTGGAAAATAACTGATAAAAACAAAGTAGTACCAAATAGTAATATTTATAATTAAGTAGTTGAAACTGAAATGCTAAGTCTGCATGAAGATAACTTTGCCCCTTACTGGGTTAGTCCATCAGAATTTTCCGCCTGGAAAAAAGATGGACCTCATAATAATTCAACAAAAAAAAATGCGTCCAATTGTTTGTGGCACAGCTTCATTGTAAAATTTTTATAAACTTATTTGCGATATTTATAACATATTTGCCTGTATGCTTATTTCTTTTCTACATCGTTATAGCCGGACTTTTACTGCTGCTATGTTAATGGCAGTTATAGTTTTGTTCAATTCCTGCAGCGCTGGTAAAAAAGTAAAGATCAGTAATTATGCCAACCTGGTCTCGTGCCACCAGGTAAATACTTTCGATTTTAAACGTGTAAATCCTCAACCTCTTCATCAGCTAAGTTTAGATACCGTTCTTTCCAATCATTTCAGCCTGTCAAGCCTGAACATAGCCAATGCTTTTGGTTTCCTGGACCTGCTGAAGCAATATGTTGAGATACAAAATACCTACAATGTGCACCCTACTACCGAGCAGCGTTTACAAAAGCTGGAGCTGGCTATGAAGCTTTCAGAGCGCATCAACCAGGCGTCGCTGGAAATATCTTCCTTTGCATCAGAACTGGATTGCGAGGAAGAGCGTATTACACAGGTTGCTGATTTTTTAAAAGGTAAAGAGAAACAGCGGGAAACGCGGCTTACCGTTGCAGCTATTGGCGTAGGTGCCATTGGCGGGGTGGCGTCCGGTATATTATCTGCCAGCGAAAAAGCCGGGAACAGCGGCGATTACCTGGGTATTGCCACAGGTATTACCGAAGCAGTTTTAGGCTTGCTTATTCTGAAAAACAATAAAACAACCGAACTGCTGCACCCGCGGAATGCATTGAAGGATATCTGGTATGGAAACCCGGCATCAGATATTTACCCCTCTTCTATTTGGTACTATCTTAATTATAAAAAACCGGCAGACAGTTCAGGACTTTCTTTAAGAGAAAAAATAATCGAACGCTGGAAAGGCTTTGAGCAGATTGATGCTTCCAGTAAAGAAGATTTAAAGGACTTTGAATTGCTGTATCTCGGAGAAGCCGGAAAATATGGAACCGAAGAGCTGTATAACCGCGCCAAAATGTACGACCAGATAGAATCTTATGTGAAAATGATAAAACAAGACCTTACCACGCTTTCACTGGAAGCAGGATTGCAGTAGGCCTTTATACTATTAAAAATATTCCAGGGCGGGGCAGTAAAAAAATAAACGGGAAAGTTATAGTTTAATATATTGCAGGCGGGTAGTTTTGCCCGCTGCATATAAGTAAGTTGAATGATGTTTGTAGATAAAGTTAGAGCCTGCCAGTCGGGCCTCCTCATGTATGGTATCACACCTCCCAAATCCGAAACAAGCCCTGAGCGTGTGGCTGAGATTGCGGACAAAACAATAGCCAGGTTGAAGCAGTTGGCCATTGATGCATTGATCGTGTATGATGTGCAGGACGAGTCGGCGCGTACCAGCGAAGAAAGACCGTTCCCGTTTCTCAAAGCGCTGGACCCGTTTGAGTTTGCCAGCGGCTACCTGCAGGATCTGGAAGTAGACAAGATTATTTACCGTCCCGCGGGAAAATTTTCAAAAGAAGAATTGTCCGACTGGCTGAACAGCTTGCAAAAACACAGCTTTTACCCTGTTTTTGTCGGTGTGCCTGCACCAGACTATCCTGTCAAATCAACTTTGCAGGAAGCCTACCAGATCTGGAGTAAGCAAAAAGACACTTCGGTTATAGGAGCAGTGACCATTCCTGAAAGGCATGCGCTGCTCAAAGACGAGGATAAACGCATCCTTGATAAGATGAGCTGTGGGGTTTCCTATTTTATTTCACAATGTGTTTTTAACGTTGCCTATGCAAAGCAGGTGGTTGACGACCTGATACAAACCTGTAAAAAAGACAATGAGCCATTGCCCGTCATAGTCTTTACACTTTCGGCATGCGGTTCGCTGAAAACATTACACTTTATGGAATGGCTGGGCATTCATATACCGGACGATTTGAAGGAAAACCTTAAAAATTCAGACGACATGCTGGAAAAATCAGTAAAGGTTTGCCTGGATATTGCATCGAAGCTTACGGCTTTCTGCGTGGAGCGGTCTATGCCATTTGGCTTTAATATAGAAAGTGTAGCCATCAGGAAGCAGGAGATAGAAGCCTCTGTTGATATGGTGCATCAAATTGGGGCAATGCTGGTACAGCAAGGCCTCCGGGAAACGGCCGGGACCATATCCCCGGCATAAAATGGAAACAGGTTACTATCAGCCCGGATTTCAGGAAATGCGGGACAAATCACTTTTTTGCGCTTATATTCTCTTCATGAGGCTATAGAATAAGTGTACGAGGGGTTCTTGCCTCGCGCAGCTTTATCTGAAATGGTGAATTTATCCTGCACTCTCTCAGGAGTTATCCTTCATTCGATATAACCCTTATCTTTGCCTCCCGAAAAAAATCGGGACAAAAATTTGATCAACCGCCTGTAACAGGCTTTGAAAAAAAGAAAACACAAAGAACATACGGATGAAACGGAGCATGACAAAACTTTCTGTGCTGGATAATACAGAATAGGCGTAGTTCCATCCAACCATTAAAAACATAAAGAACATTGGGATGAAAGCATATACTTTTTTAATAAGATACCGTTTAATCATTGGCATCATACTGATAGTGCTGGGCATAGTTACCAATTTCGGCGCTGGTTTCTGGCCAGCCTTCCCTTTATACCTTATTGCGGCCATCCTTATTTTCAGTCACTTCTTTTTCGGGCCGTTAAGGCTGATCCAGGAGCACATGGAGAACGGCGATATGGAAGGGGCTGAAAAAGTGCTGAACTCTATTCAATTTCCCAATCTCTTATATAAGCCGATCCGCTCTGTTTATTACACCCTTAAAGGTAATATTGCCATGAGCAGGCAGGACTTTGACAGCGCTGAAACCATGATGAAGAAAGGGCTTGACCTGGGAATGCCTGTGAAAGAAGCCGAAGGGGCAAGTATGCTGCAAATGGGCATGCTGGCCATGCAGAAAGGCAATATAAAACAGGGAGAAAGCTACATCAGGCAGGCCATCAGGAAAGGACTTCCTGACAAAGAGAATGAAGCGGCCGCTTACCTGCAGATGTGCAGCATTATGATGAACAAACGCGAGTTTCGCGCAGCAAAAGATTTTTACAGAAAGGCTAAAGCCTGCAATCCCACCACACCACAGATAGTGGACCAGTTAAAAGAGATCGGCAAGTACATTTCCAGGATGCCCGGATAGTTGTTAGATGACGGTAGACGGAGGACAGTTGACAGTGTGTGATGTGTACGAGATACGATGTACGATATGCACAGTTTACAACGTATAGATGGCAGCAACTGAAAAGCATAAGGCTTAAAGCATTTAGTTTTCGGCAAATGAAAATGTTTGTTGATTATTTAAGTATAGAATTTCTGTACTATATGATTTATGGCTAAAGGCCGGAGGCTTGAAGCATAAGGCTTTCTGCGTTCAGCTTTTAGCCTTCATTTCTTACATCGTACACCTTACATCGTACTGGTTACTTGAAACCGGCAACCTTCAACCATTTTCAACAACTTTTAAACCTTTTCAACCCTGTCATCCGTCATCTATCATCTGTCAACTCTTATGCAGGAATACAGTATAGCATTTCTATACTATAAGTGAATTCTGTGCTGTTAAAAAGAGAAAGGAACAATATTTTGATCTGGTTAGGCAGGTAACCAAAATATTTTTTAAATGCTGTAGTGAAATGAGAGGCGTGTTTATAGCCTGATAGCCTGGCCACTTCTGCAATTTTACGGTCCTCATTCAGCAATATTTCCTTGGAGCGCTCCATACGCTGCTTATGCAAATACCCGAATACGGTAGTGCCAAAAGCCTGTTTAAAATGCTTTTTAAGATAGCACTCATTAGTGCCCACCTGCTGCGCAAGGTCTAAAAGCGTACAGGGCTGGGTAAGGTTTGCATTAATAATTTCCCTCACTTCATACATCTTGGCAAGGTTATTATCACTTACTGCAGTTTCTGCACTGTTATAGGCGCTTTCATATTCCTGAAAATGGAGCATCAGCAGCTCTATAAACCTGGACTTCATATAAAGACGTTTGTAATGGTCTTTTTGCTCGCATTGGAACATATCGTATAATAACGATCTCATCCGGGGCGTAATGTCTATGGCCTTTTCATTCAAAAGTACAGGTGTATTTTCTTTCAGGCTGCTGTCAAAAGTTTCAAATAAAGGATGGTGCCGGGGCAGGAAGCGTTTAAATTGTTCAATGGTCATATTAATAACGTACAGCTCTGCTCCGGTTTCAGCTTCCCAATAGTTTTCAAAGACCTGGTTACTGATAAAAAGCAGCCCGTTCTGATTTTGCCGGATATCTGCAAAAACCGTGTTTTTAGTTTTATTAATGAACAGGCTTATGCCATTAAAAGAAAAAACAAAGCTTATATAAGGCTGGTCGCTCTTAAAAGAAGAGCGTTCCTGCTTGCTGCTGTTATAATTCAAAACCCTTATAAAATGCAGCCCTTTGGCTAAAAATTCATAATAGCTATATTGTAAAGGAGCCTGCTGATCATTAGCTTCATATTCAGCAATTTCATGCTCGCTCATTTGAAATAAACGGGCGTAAGGTATAATGTCTTGCGCTGCCCCGGGCAGGGAGCTTTTACAGGAACAGATATTACTATGTACTGCATCCACCATTCTTAATACATCAGGTTTATAAATTATTATTAATAAACTGCTTAAGATCAACCAAACAGTACTTTACTATGATTAATTACCCAAGTTGTTCCGGAATAGCATAAAAGCTTATTAAAAGCCTGAACTACCTGTAGTTAAAGTAAGTACCTCTTCTAATACAAAAATCCGGTTTATTTATCTAACCGGCTTACGAAATGCGTAATTTTTTCCTGTTCTGACAAAAACATGACAGTAAATTCCCGATTGCGTTACTCTATTTCCGTCTACAGTTAACAGCTTGTTACAATTTTGCACCCTGAAAACAGGGGTATTCCGGTTTTGGAAACAGGTCCTGGCTGCTTTTTTAAGCCTTAATAATTATTCTTTCAAGCAAATCGGTGATTAATAATAAATGGCGTGCAATAAAATAATCTTGTGGATATTGTGTACCTGCTTGGGCATATTTCTGAACAGTGATATTACAGCGCAAACCCAGGGTGTGGTAAAGGGGGTGGTGACAGATGAAAAAGGCCGCCCGGCTGAAAAAGCTACAGTAGGTGTTGTTGAAACATCCACATTAACCGTAACCGATGCCAAAGGCAACTATACGCTCCGGCTTCCGGAAGGGAAGCATAAAATCACGTGCTCCATGGTGGGATATGATCCACAGGAAACAGAAGTAAATATCAATTCCAATACCATTGTTTTAAATTTTCAGCTCAAAAAATCTCAGCAAGAGCAGCTGGAAGGTGTTACCGTTTCGGGTGTAACCAAAAAACGGGCACTGGAAACCAGTGGCTTTGCAGTAGCCATTATTGAAACCAAAGAGGCATCCTTAAGAAACCTTACAACCAACGAACTGCTGGATCGCGCCGTAGGTGTGCGTGTCAGGCAGAATGGCGGAGAAGGAGCACCTATTGAGTATAATTTAAATGGTATGTCGGGAAGCACCATTGGTTTGTTCCTGGATGGTATTGAGATATCAACGTATGGCTCTTCTTTTAACCTGAATAATATACCTCCGGCTATGATAGAGCGCATCGAGGTGTACAAGGGAGTGCTTCCTTCCCATCTCAGTGGCAACTATGTGGGTGGAGCTATCAATGTAGTTATGAAGAAGGACGCGTCAGCAAATAATATTTCTGCTGCTGTCTCCTATGGTTCTTTTAATACCTACAGGGCTGATGTGAGTGGTTTATACCGCAATCAAAAGAACGGACTTACAGCTCGGGCTTCCGGGTTTTACAGCCACTCAGACAACAACTATGAGATGTGGGGCAAATTCTCAAAATACACACTGCCCGGAGGGCGTATTACCCGGTATTACCGTACGAGGAGACCTAATGACAAGTTTGAAACCATAGGCGGGCGTTTCGAGCTGGGTTTCACTGATGTTAAGTGGGCAGACCAGGTATTCCTGGGATACAACGTGTCCGATTCATACAAAGAGATTCCCCATGGTATAACGATGACCAGGCCATACTTCGGCCGCTTCAATGAATACCAGGCACATGTATTCAGCTTAAACTATAGCAAAAGAAATTTATTCGTTGACGGGCTGGCGCTAACTATAAATGCAGTACATAGTATGCGTAGCACGTACCTGCAGGACACCGTAAGCCAAAAATATAATTGGGATGGCACTTTACTGATGGCACCACCAAACGCCGAAGGCGAAATAAAACCCTATCCGCATGCTCCGGGAAAAGGACAGCAGGGAGATGCGGTGATGACTGATATTGACCGCACTATCTCAAATGTCCGTTCCAACTTGGCATAT
>DAOLFI010000032.1:0-11460 GCA_035326385.1 Niabella sp. | reverse complement strand
GGCCATTTTGAATGATGCCCCTTTGGAAACCATCAAATTCATGGTGGAGCAGGAAGGTAATAGCGTAACAAAAAAGACGCATCACAGTGCATCTTATTTACACTGGGCCGCAGCAAGAGGAAATACAGACCTGGTTACCTACTTAATCGAAAAAGGGTCAGATGTAAACCTGTCTGACAGTCACGGATATACCGTAATAGCCAATGCGGCTATGAACGGAGTAAAGAACACCGCTATTTACGATGCTTTGATCAAGGGCGGTGTAGATCCCAAACAAAGAAATGAAGATGGCGCTACATTATTATTACTGGCAATACCCAGGGACAATGACTTAGCCATATCAGACTATTTTGTGTCTAAAGGTTTATCGTACAAGGATACAGATGAGTATGGAAGCACCGCTGTTGATTATGCAGCAAAGCTGGGTAACAAAGAATTAATTGAAAAGCTAATCGCCAAAGGCATAAAGCCTACCAACAATGCGCTTTTCTTTGCAACACAAGGTTCCAGGATGTCTCAGAATGGTATTGAAACCTACCAGTACCTGGTTGAAAAACTGAAGCTGGATCCTAAGGCAATTTACTCTAAAGATGGTGCTACCATTCTGCACACATTGGTACGCCGTCCCAATACCGAAATCATCAACTATTTCCTGGAAAAAGGTGTAGATGTCAACAAAAAAGATAACGAAGGCTATACTGTACTAATGAATGCTGCAGCCGGCAGAGATGCGGCTTTAGTAGCTACTTTGATCGCTAAAACCACAGACATCAATGCGGTGAATGAAAAAGGCGAATCTGCATTGACCAAAGCTGTTGCCAATAGTTCAGCCGAGGTGGTGGCTTTATTATTAAAACATGGCGCTGATGTTAAGGTGGCAGATAAAGAAGGCCGCAATCTGGCGTATCATTGGTTCAATTCGTTCAGGGAAGGAAGACCAGGCGGCCCGCAAGGCGGCGCTCCGGCACAACCGCAAAGAGATGACTTCGCAGATAAGCTGGCGGCCTTAAAAAGCAAGGGCCTTGAGGTAACTGCCCTCCAGGGAGACGGGAGCTCACTGTTCCATCTGGCTGTTGCTAAAGAAAATGCTGCCCTGATCAAAAAGGCGGCTGAATTAGGCGCCAATATCAATGCACAGGATAAAGAAGGTGCTACCCCATTGCACAAAGCAGCATTAATTGCTAAAGATGACCAAACCTTAAAAGCCTTGATCGCTTTAGGTGCAAAAAAAGACTTAAAAACAGAATTTGACGAGACTGCTTATGACCTGGCAAAAGACAATGACTTTTTGAAAAGCAATAATATCTCTGTTGATTTCTTAAAATAGAAAATTCTAAAAGCAGATACATGAAAGTACACATAAAATTTATATTGGCAGCTTGTTTATTTTTATTTTCCCATCAGTCTTTTGCCCAAACGGGCAAGTACAAGTGCATGGTGCAAATGATCAGTTACCAGGGAGAGAAAGCTTATGTAATTGTTTCATTGATCAACCCTAAAGGCCAATACGAAAAGACCCTTTCAGTACTGGGCCCTGATAAACAGTGGTTCAATACTTTAAAAGAATGGCATAAGTTTCAGACCAAGACCAGGGAGAAGATCAGTGCGGTAACCGGTGCCTCGGTGGGTGGTGGCGACCGTGCCGTTGTTACCCTTGAAATTGATAAAGCAAAGATCAATGCAGGTTATACCCTGCGTTTTGAAAGCGCGGTAGAAGAGCAAAAGTATCATGTAAAAGATGTGGAAGTTCCGCTTACCACTGCAGGCCTTGCCGCTAAAACAGATGGCAAGGGCTATATCAGGTATGTGCGGTTTAGTGGAAATTAAATGTAAAGAGGCTGTATCAAAAGGGATGTCAGCCTGAGCTTGTCGAAGGCTAATAATTTAGTTATCAATATTTCCTCAAGCTCAATATGACAGCCAAATTGACTTTTGATAAATCCTCTGCTTTTTTATAACAAATGATCATTTCAGTTTGGAGATATAGCCACCTGGCGCTGGCTATATCTTCTTTTCTATTACTTATAGCAGCATCGGTTACCGGTATTTTCCTTGCGTTTGAACCGGTCATAGAAAAATCCAAAAGCTATAAAGCTGATGGGTTTGATACTATTACCCTTGCCCAATCTGTCCCTTTACTTAAAGAAAAATTTCCGGGCATACAGGAAATAACAGTAGATGATAATGATTTTGTTATTATTAAGTATGCGGAAGAAGAAGGAGGTGATAAGCAAGCTTATGTAGATCCTGCTACCGGAAAAATATTGGGCATACCCCAAGAAAAGCACCCGTTCTTTCAATGGATGACTGCTATGCACCGGTCGTTATTTTTGAAAGAAACCGGAAGGATACTGGTTGGCATCTCAGCTTTTTTGCTCACGCTTATTGCCGTTTCAGGAATACTATTGGTTGTTCAAAGGCAGAACGGATGGAAAAACTTTTTTTCCCGTGTAGAGAAAACCGGCTGGGCGCAATATTATCACGTAATATTTGGCCGTATTTCGCTTTTCTTCATTTTAGCGTTGGCCCTTACCGGCGCTTACCTGGCAGTGTACCGTTTTATTCCGCCACCACAAAAAGCCAGCGCACTTATTAACGAAGAAAATATTAAAGAAGAACCCGAAAAAGAATTAAAAGAATTTACGGTATTTCAGCAAACCCCTGTTTCCCGGCTGCAAAAGCTGCAGTACCCTTTTTCTGATTTTCCCGAAGATTATTATAACGTACAACTAAAGGATAAGGAGATTTGTGTTAACCAGTTTACCGGAGATATACTGGCCGAAGTACGATATACCAAAACCTACCAGCTGGCCAACTTTAGCCTGCGCTGGCATACGGGCCGGTCGGGTAGTATATGGGCCATCATCATGGCTATTACATCGGGCTATATTCTTTTCTTTATTTATTCGGGCTTTGCCATTACTTTAAAAAGAAGGCGTAACCGGTCTAAAAATAAATTCAAAGCTACAGAAGCAACTGTAGTGATATTGGTAGGATCTGAAAACGGCGGCACTTTTAAATTTGCCGATGCTATTTACAGTCAGCTATTGAAACATGGTGTAAAGCCATTTCTTACGGATCTCAGTAATTATACGCTGTTTCCAAAAGCAGAACACCTCATTGTGATGGCCAGCACTTATGGCCAGGGCGATCCGCCTTCCAATGCCAAAAAGTTTGCAGAGAAATTAAAACAATATCCGCAGCAACAAACTATACCCTATTCTATAGTAGGTTTTGGTTCCCGCAGCTACGCGCAGTACTGCAAATTTGCCTACGATGTTGATGTATTGCTGCAACAAACAGCATGGGCCAAAGCGCTTATCCCTGTTCATACAATTAATGATAAATCGCCCCAGGATTTCAGCGAATGGCTTACAGCATGGACGCAGCAAACCGGTTACCGGATGATGATGCCGCGTGAGCTGCTTGCACCTGATACCCATGATCTGAAAAAGTTATACGTTACAAATAAAACAGCTACCGATGCTGAAAATACCTTTATCATCAGGTTTAAAGCAGGCAAGCTTAAAGAAGCGGTTTCCGGTGATTTATTAGCTATCTATCCCAGGAACGATCACAGGGAAAGGCTGTACTCCATCGGCATTATCAATAAAGAGATACAGCTAAGTGTAAAGCTGCATGAGCACGGATTAGGTTCAGGCTTTTTACATGTGCTGCAGCCTGGTAAAACTATCAAGGTCAAGCTGGTAAAGAACCAGCATTTCCGTTTTCCCAAACAGGTAAAGCAGATCATCATGGTATCAAACGGAACAGGTATTGCCCCGTTCCTGGGCATGATCAATGAAAATAAAAAGAAGATACCGGTGCAACTCTATTGCGGTTTTCGCAGGCAATCATCCTTTACGCTGTACGAGCCCTTCTTAAAGGAGCAGATGAGCAAAGGCAAGCTAAGCAATATCCATTTATCTTTATCCCGGGAAGCGGAACAGGAATATGTAAGCCATCGTCTTTTAAAAAGCAGCGAAACAGTATGGCAGGCACTGCAAAGCGGCGGCACCATTATGATCTGCGGATCACTTTCCATGCAAAATGATGTAATGAAAGTGCTGGATGAGATCTGCGAAAAGCATAACCATTCTACCGCTGCATATTTTGCGGAGAAAGGGCAGATACTTACAGATTGTTATTGATTTACGATCCTTTTTCCTCCGGATCTGGAGCCAGCGCCAAGGCTAAAGGTGAGACCAGGCTGGGAATAAAAGTTATTTATACAGCATTTTAATCAAAACAGTTATCGCTCGGAATTGTTGTTTGAAGATGACGCCATTATAAAGCGTATTAAAAATCATCCTATGGCGGTCTGGAAAACCAGGTACCATTAGCATTGATCAACCTATTAAATTATGAGCAGATTTTTACTCCTGGCAATACTATCATTCAGCTTCACCGTTGCATCAGCCCAGGTCAGCGTTACGCGTGATGCCTTCCTGATGGGCGGACGCTTCGATATTACTATAGTAGCCAAAGATTCGCAGACAGCTCATCAAAACATTGATACGGTCATTGCTGAAATATCAAGGATTGAATACCTGATCTCCGACTGGAAACCCACAACGCAGGTTTCGCAGGTAAATCAAAATGCAGGTATCAAACCTGTTAAGGTAGATAAAGAGGTACTGGAATTAACAGAGCGCGCTATAAAAATTTCTGAGCTTACCCATGGCGCTTTTGATATCAGCTTTGCTGCCATGGAAAAGATATGGAAGTTTGATGGCAGTATGACCCAAATGCCCTCGCCGGAAGCTGTAAAAAAAGCCCGGGAAAAAGTGGGGTACAAAAACATTATCATTAATAAAGACAGCTCTACCATTTTTTTAAAGCTGAAGGGAATGAAGATAGGTTTCGGTGCTTTGGGAGAAGGTTATGCTGCGGACGTATGTCGCAATAAGATGCTGGCTAAAGGCATCACTGCCGGCCTTATAAATGCTACCGGGGATATACAGGCCTGGGGCCAACATCCTGACGGCCACTCCTGGACTATCGGCGTTAACAACCCTTTTGAAATCGGGGAGCTGATTGCTGCTATACCGGTTGAGGGAGCTATTACCACATCGGGGAGCTATGAAAAATTTGCCCTGATCAATGGCAAACGGTACGCGCACATTATTAACCCCGCCACAGGCTACCCCGCATCCGGACTGATCAGCGTAACTATAACAGGCCCTGACACAGAATTTGCCAACGCGCTCAGCACCTCCATTATGGTGTTGGGGAAAAAAGCGGGACTACGGCTGCTTAAAAAATACCCGGCTTATAAATGTTTTATGATCACAGACAAGGGGAAATATATTACAAGCCCCGGCTTTAACCTGAAAAAGTACATGATTGACGGGTAGGTAACCTGGGGTAAGAAAATAAATTCCCGCTTATGATCAAAAATAAGCTTATCTGTTAGTTTGTAAAAACTGAGCCAGAGAGCCGGAGCTTATAAGTGATGATAAATCCTCCCGTTTTAAAGGTTTAACCAGGTAACTGATCACCTGTTCATAAGTCAGTGCCCGTTCTCTGTCAGCCTTATTTACGGAAGACGTAACCATTGCTACCCGGATATTTTCCTTATGTGGAAAATTTTTCAACGAGTCAAGCACACCCCACCCATCCAGCACCGGCATGTTAATATCGAGGAATATTAAAAACATCTGCTCTTTAGAGATTTGTTGCTCCAATAACTTCAGCGCCTCCTCCCCATTTGTACAAATAAGGTGTGGAGGTTTAATCCCCGCCTGTTTGAGCAAAGTCCCCACTATCAATCTGAATACCGGGTCATCATCTACTATCATCACTTCAAGATACACGTCCATACAATTTTTTAAGTAAATTTTATTTGTTCTGCCTTATCAATAATAGGCCGTAAAACTTCATCCAGCTCTACAGCCGACTGATCAATAGCAGTCAAAAGGTCGTTAGTTTCAACACCAGATTCCGGAACGTTTTGAATAAGATCAGCAAGCGCCATAATGCGGGCCAGGGGCGCTCTTACCAGATGGGATTGCATCCACGCTATCTCCTGTAATTTCCGGTTTTGTAATTCAATAGCCTGAACATAATTTAATTTCTCTGTAATATCCTGGATAATCATTACCTCTGCTATTTTTCCGCTCAGCTCAATACGTTTACTCAGAACAATAACATATATAATTTCTCCGTTTTTCTTTCTATGTAAGATAACATCTTTTGAGAACAATCCGATATGAAGACCGGACAATACCATTGGTCCCTGATCCTGGGGTAACACGCTGGCCGAAGCTATATCCGGCGTAATGAGGGATGTAAATTCGCTGTGCGTATAGCCATATAAGGTTACGGCTGCAGCATTAACATCTATAATTTTATGTGTATCAGGTTCACAAACCCATATAGGCTGAGGGCTCAGGTGAAACAGATCGCTGTACCTCTTTTCAGAGTCAGTTATTTGCCTAAGATGCAGCTCCTGCTGGTCATACAGGTTTTGCAGATTCATTTCCGCTACCTTTATCTCTGTAATATCAAGACAGGCTCCAATCATTTTAGGCGGGGTGCCGTCTCCGCTATCAATCAATCGGGCCCAGGATTTCAAATACCGGATGTCACCATTGGGGCGTGCAATACGTTCTTCAAATACTGCGCCCTTTCCTGTTTGTTGTATTTGCTGAAGTGTATTTATCACTTTCGGCCTGTCTTCCTCATGCACTGCGGTTAGATAGTTTTCAAAACCCGGTTGATGAACTTTAGGGTTTACCCCATAAATATCATACAAAACATTTGACCACTGCACCTGGTTACTTTCCATATTCCATTGCCAGTTACCAAACCGGGCTAATTCCTGTACACGATTCATCATTTCGTTCGCATTCAGCAGCTGGTCTGTTTTCAAAACATTTTCCAGGATAAGCTGTAACAGTTTAACCGCCCGTTTAATGATGATCAGCTCTTTTTCACCAGGCTCCCGTATCTCTTTGTAGTACATGCCTAACACCGCAATCACATGATCATCAGAATCGATAATAGGATAAGACCAGCAGGCTTTAAACCCCAATGCTAAAGGTAAATGCGCGTATTGTGCCCATTCAGGGGCATTCTCAATATCGTTTACATATACTGGTCTTTTCCGATAAGCTGCAGTACCGCAAGAACCTATATTTTCACCAATGGGATGGTTATTAATCGCACTAAGGTAACTCTCCGCTATGGAAGGCGCAGCCCAGCGCAGCAGGCGCCCGTCCCGGATCTTAAGTATAGAACAATACATATCAGGATAAAGCGATTCTATCCCTTTAAGGTATTCACACAAAATATCACTAATGGGTAACTCCTGCTTTTCATTCAGCTCAAGTATGCGCTTTTCAAGCTTATCCATCTCCGTCAGCGATCTGCTTTCAGTAATGTCCTGCATAATACCGTAAATATAGGTACCAGCTTCTTCTGTTACATCGGCCTTATTACCGGTTATCAAAAGCCATTTTTTATTGCCCTTCGCAGTGATGACGGGCAACGCATCTAAAAAAGGGGCTCCATATTCTATAACATTTTCAATTGCGCTCCTGACGCGTTCCCTGTTTTCTTCTCCCTCAAAAAAATTCAGGCAAATATTTATATCAGGATTAAAATCAGCGTCCACCTCAAAAATCTCCGTCAGGCATTTTGAACAGATGAGCAGAGAGTCTGAAAGTTTTAATTGCCAGGTACCAATATTAGCTACGTGTAAGGTTTCATCCATAAGGCTCTTATACATAGCCAGCTCCGTCTTATCTTTTAAAGTCCGTATAATATATGCTATCGCTCCTTCCTGGTTTAAAACAGGAGTATCGGTAGCTTCCAGGTATTTTATATCCCAGGAATGTATTGAAGCCGACGTTGCCCGGTATTTTTTCAGCGAAGAGGTTACAGCATGTTTTTTTTGAAGCACTTCCTCAAAGTTTTCTCTTTTTCCGGTTTTATTTAGCTGGAGGTCGGTTGGGAATACTTCGAAGAAGCTTTTCCCGATAAGATCTTCGCGGCGCTTACCTGCAAAATCCGAGTATGCGTCATTAACATCTACAATGGTAAAGACCGGTGCATCCGGCTTCAGGATAACAGAGGCATCAGGAGACATCCTAAACACAGCTGAATACATTTTTACTTCTGTCATTATTTCAACTCTTTTGACAATGAAAAATTATATATCTGGTCTGCTCCGGGTTTTAGTTAAAGGGTCTTGAATATACTAATTGCAATTTAACAAATTCTATTTGAATAATGGATGAACGTTCCTCAGCCCATCCATTCTTTCATCAGCTTTTCGAACGCCTCTTTTAAAGCAGCCAGTTCCTGCTCCACAACGGCCAGCCGCTCTTCTAAATTATTATTGGCTGATGATGCAGCGGGAACGGTTACCTGTTCTGTAACATAGCTTTCTATGATACTTTCATCTCCAAACAGGTGTATATAGCGTGCTTCCTTTTGGCCCGGCTGGCGTTCCAGCTGTTTAACAAAAGGCGTTTCGGCAGCAGATAGTCTTTCAAGCACTGCATGTACTTCGGCAAGATCGTCAAACTCATACAACCGCCCCGAGTTACTATTGATCTCGCCGGGCGTTAACGGGCCTCTTAAAAAGAGCAGGGATAATATGGCCAATGCATCGGGAGTAAATTCGTAGTTAAGTGCAATAGTATGCCTGTATTTAACCACCCTGCTGCTTCCTCCGGTTACCGTTGCTGCAAGCCCTTTGCGTTTTAGCCGGTCCAGGCATAACGTTACAGTCTGTTCATCATAGTTCACCACCGGATTACGTGATGATTTCTGATTGCAGGCTGCTGTGAGCCCGTTCAAAGTCATGGGGTAGTATTCCGGCGTCGCTTTTGATTTTTCCATCAATGCGCCCAGCACCCGTATTTCTTCACTGTCAAGCACGGGCAGGGATTGGGATTCGTTTAATTCCATATAAAGTAAAAATACATTTTTAATGGTACACAGCAGTATTTACAACAGTGGGCAGCGGCTCCCCTTTCAGGCCTGCTATCACATTCTTTGCAGCCATAACAGCCATGGCATTACGGGCTTCCTGGGTGGCAGAGCCAACATGAGGTAAAATGCAAACGTTGGGCATTTTCAATAAGGGATTATTCTTATCCATGGGTTCAGGATTGGTAACATCAAGTCCTGCACCCCAGATGGTGCCATTGTCCAGCGCTTCTTTCAGATCCGCTTCATTATGTAATCCTCCCCTGCCTGTATTAATAAAAATAGAAGCAGGCTTCATTTTTGCAAAAGCGGCTTTATCAAAAATTCCTTTTGTTTCATCAGTCAGGTTAGCGTGCAGCGACAGCACATCGCTTTGGGCCAGCAACTCGTCAAAGCTTACGTAGGTGGCACCTAATGCAGTTTCCGCATCCGGGTTAGGTTTGCGGTTGTGGTAAATAATGGTCATGTCAAAAGCAGCGCTGCATTGCTTTGCCAGCTCAAAGCCAATTTTACCCAGCCCGAAAACCCCAAGCGTTTTACCAAACAGCTACTGTCCCAGGTCAGCAACCGGCTCAAAGCCCTGCCATTTGCCGGCCAGTATTTTGCTGTAATTATAAAAGGCTTTACGGCTTACAGCCAGCATGAGCAGGAACGCAATATCTGATGTAGCCCGGCTTAAAACATCGGGCGTATTACCAACAGGTATCTTTAGTTCCGTGGCAGCCTCAATATCTACACTATCATAGCCCACAGAAAAGAGTGATACTACTTTTAAATGTTTACACTGTTCCAGGAAATGGGCATCTATTTTATTAAATCCTGCGCTTAACAGAGCGTCGTAGTTTTTACATTGTGCTATCAGCTTGTCCTGTGGTAAAGGCTCCGCTTCATTATGAACCGTAACTGCACAACCTGCGGCCTCCATCATTTTAATACCCACTTCAGGAATTGGTTTTGTTACAAATACTTTCATCATTCATTGTTTAGGTATATAAAAATAGGACTTTAAGGCAATCTGTCCCTATAAGGTCTAAATCGCAGGCAGTCACGATCTGTAAATCGTGATTCAGCTTCAGGAGCTGACTTATCTATTAATAACTTTATTTCTCTTTTCGCTCTTTCATATTTTTCATCAGGTCATCAAGGTAATCGGTCTGAACCTCCTGGATTTCCAGGAGCTTTTTATTTTGATGTACTAAAAGATGGTCTATTTTCTCACTCAGCAGTTTTATTTCCAGCTCGGCTTTCAGGTTTATTTTATAGTCGTGCTCTGCTCTTTTTCTATCTTTCTCTTCCTGCCTGTTCTGGCTCATCATAATTACAGGCGCCTGAATGGCAGCTAAACAGGAAAGGATTAAGTTCAATAAAATGAAAGGATAAGGGTCAAAAGGCTTTGTGGTCAGGATCCATAAGTTTATGAACATCCAAATCAGTATGAAAAGGAAAAAAACAATGATGAATGTCCAGCTACCGCCAAATGCTGCTACTTTATCGGCAATTATTTGTCCAACAGTCAACTTCTTTTCAATCTCATCCTGGATATTTTCAGAGAGTATGGAATTATTCTTAATAGCCTCCATTACATCCCTGTCAATAGTAGCAAGCTCTCCCTTCTCCTGTTCAATCAAATAGGTTAAATACAGGCGTCTGTACCTGTTCAGCTCTGCAATCGAAATATATTGGTCTCTGTCAAAATTGGGATAATCTTTTTTGATAAAATCAAATATGGCGCTCCTGATATCATGCCCCAGCACTTCTTCGCCTTTGATAATTTCTTTTTTAGATATCTGACTAATATTCATTTCCGGTTGTGAATTAAAATAGTCCCCTACAGTATATTGTCTTTCGTTCGGGGAAGCTGAAATACAAAAACCGAATTTAGTATTAATATTGGATAGAATTTCAAATGCCCTGTCAGCAGGTGTTATTTAATTGATCACAGCATTAATCTTTTCCCATAGTTCATTGTCAAAGCCGGAAACGGCAAAATTGGGATTTTCAGGATTGGAGGCATTTCCCATTCGTACGATCACCATTTTTTTGCCGGGTACTACATAAATACGCTGATCGGCGGCCCCCATTGCTGCGTACATATCTGCCGGTGCACGGGGTACCAAAGGTCCATTGAAAACGGTTTGCTCATTAGGTATCATAAATTTTGATTTGCCGTTGAGCCACCAAAGGTAACCGTAGGAAGGATTTATGTTTTGTGAGGTGCTGGTGCTTTCCGTAAAAAAGGGTTCATTGACTATTTGTTCACCTTTCCATTTCCCTTTGTTTAAAGCCAGGAGCCCAAATCTTGCCATACTTCTTGCTGTGCTGTGATATATGGTAAAGATCGGTCCAAAATTCCAGTACCCGTCCATGCCGATCTTATTTTTCAATTTCTCATTGAAATAGGTTTCAACTTCTTTGCCGCTTGCTTCTTCAACTATGTTGAACAATTTTTGGAAAACATTTCCGTAGGCCCATCTTGTGCCGGCATCGACAACATAAGTTAAATTGGGCTTTATTACCAGT
>DAOLFI010000818.1:0-2284 GCA_035326385.1 Niabella sp. | reverse complement strand
GGCCGCTTTTTCAGCAATCTTTATACTGTCTGTACGGGCCCTGGCAAGGCTGTCCGCGTGGGAATTCTGCGCCAGACCCGGAAATATCGAACAACAGAAAATGATTAATAAAAGGATCCTTGCCAAAAGAGAATTTTGCCGCAAAAATAGCCTGATAATTCAATTTTGCTTTACTTTCTTGCCAACGGTTTTGTTTTTGAGGGCTTCATTGAGTTGGCTGATGGTTTGCTGTACCGCTAGGAGTTACTTTCGCTTTATCCGGTAGCTGCCTACTTCAGAGCCATCGTCTTTTAACATCCTGAGGTTAATTTCCTGCTGACTGGCTTTTACTTTAATGAGTGTCCTGTTCCCTTCTTTTGGGCCTCCGCCAATAATGATAGGATAATTATGTTTTCCTTTTTCAGGAGCAAAAACTCCGTATTTATGCGTATGCCCTGCAATAAACAGATCTACCTTGTATTTGTCAAATAGCGGGGCAAACAGTTCACGGCAATGCAAGGTGCCATGCCAGTCGCCTGAATAAAAATGTGGGATATGCATCATCACTACCCTGAACGGTGAGGTTTTAAAAGCCTTGGTCTGCATTTCTTTTTCAAGCCAGGCTGCCTGTTGCCTTCTGTAGGAATCAAAGTCAACAATGCCTGCATATACCTCGTGGTCATCGGGTTTATCTTCGCCGGTATCTAACACAATATTATAAACAGGCCCCCATTGGTAGCTGTAATAATATTTACCTGATGGCGATGCAAAGTAATCAGCAATATCGCGTGCAAATTTACCCCTGGTCTCATGGTTGCCGCGTACAAACAGAAAAGGAGCAGAACCGGCAAAGCTATCGGTACAGGGCTTTAATAAATGATTAATGAGCTGCTGTTCATCGGTTTGATAATCGAACATATCTCCGTTCAGAAAAACGTAATCGTAAGGATCATTGCCATTCAGCTTAATCAGGTGCGCAAAAGAATGGGGGCGATCATGTATATCATTCAGCACCAGCCAGCTTACTTCCGTTGCATTGGGATTCACTGTTGTGAAAGTTTTTGTACCGCTTATAATGGTTTCCCCATAAGTGATTTTATAGGGTTGAAAACCGGTAATTTCCTTGGATATAACGCGATAGCTGTACCGGGTATCAGGCTTTAGGTTAGGCAGGTGCACATTGTTTACACGGTTGTAGGCATTTACCAGTCCATCTGTTACCTGATGTGCTTTTTGATCCAGTTTATCGCCCTCACCATATTCCACCCAGCTATAGCAAAGCTTATTGGTGATCCATAAAATATTCATGCTGTTGATTGCAGGGGCCTGCAGGTAAGGCTGCGATAAAAATATATGTCCTTCTTCGGGAATGGCTGTAAAGGCGTTTACATCTTTTATAAGTGTGGCATTATTGCCCACACCTAAAATCCCTAATATTCCGGCTTTGGAAATATTACCGATAAATTCCCTGCGTTTTACAGACATGATTATTAATTTTTATTCCTGATACGTTTATATATGCTGATAGCAAGTATTAGTATTACTACCAACAGCACAGTACCCACTATCCCCCATAGCAGGCTGATCCCCTGTTTTACTACTACCAGCATTACAATACATATAAGAAAGATAGTGGCTATTTCATTCCACAAACGCAGTTGCTGGGAGCTGAATTTAAAAACACCTTTAAGCTGTTGTTTGAAAATAATATGTGTTGCAAACTGGTATGCATAGAGAAATATGACCAATATCAGCTTTAGCAAAAGCCAAAGTCCGGCTTTTTCAAATAACAGGGAAACCCAGGCACTTTTAAACAAAACGGTCAACCCGAATATCAAGGTAAGAACAGCCGAAGGCCAGGTAATGCCATACCATAATCTTTTCATCATAATGCCAAACTGGCTTTGCAGTGCTTCTTTTATTGCTTTCGGGTTATCATTAGCCTCCACATTATAAATAAGCAGGCGCGGCATATAAAACAAACCCGCGAACCAGGTAACTACAAAAATGATGTGAATGGCTTTAAAGTATAGATAGCTCATGTGAGAGTGTTGGAATAGCGAATGGTCAATAATTGATCTATTCTTATTTTGCGTTGATAAGCCCTGTAAGGAGCTTAAATGAAAGCTGTATGTTATGTCCTAATGTATCTAAAGGATAGTTTTCCATGTATTTTAACCCATTTGCTGCATCTAAAGCAGCATCAATTTCAATAACAGATCCTCTGGAAATTTCAAAAAATCGCTTTCTCTCAGCCTCAGATTTTCTTGAAGCTCCTTCTGCAATGTTCAATATGTTTGATAAT
>DAOLFI010000817.1:0-2292 GCA_035326385.1 Niabella sp. | reverse complement strand
ATCCAGCCCGCCGATCCAGCCCGTAACAAGACAGGACAGGGACAACGAAAAGAACGGGTGCATTTTATATCGGGTGCTGAGCACAATGATCAGCAGGATACCGGCACTCAATGCAAGAATAACAGAAAGGAAGGGAGAGACAAGCATAACCAATCAAGTAAAGAATTGTAAAATATATTCCCGTTGTTAAAAAGAAGGCATTATTGATCATCTATCGGGAACCTGCTGCTTTTTCTTATGACAATATCCGGTGGCAGGCTTTCCAGCTTATAATCAGTTACGGTACGTTTACTTTCTATAAGGTTCAGAAGAAGCGATGCCGCCTTTGTACCCATTTCAAATGCCGGCTGGCTGATAACAGACAGAGCGGGATCAAACAAAGAAGTGTATTTGGAATTATTAAAACCTATTACGCCCATCTCCCCCGGCATATTAATACCTTTCTTTTTAAGAATGCTGAAAGTCTCGGTAGTTATTTTATCAGCCAGTAAGACCAGCGCATCGGGTCTTTTCTTAGTTTTAAGGAGCGCTTCTACAGCCTGTTCTACTTCTTCAACCAAAAGCCCGCCATGATCGCAATACTTTATTAAAGATTCATCAACTGGTATAGCATGATCTTCCAGCGCTTTTATATAACCCGCCAGCCGGTCCCTGGTTATAGAGAGGTTGACATTGTTGGCAATTACTGCAATTCTTTTGAATTTATTTTCCAGGAGATGCCCGGTAGCTCTGTAAACACCCGTAAAATTATCAGTAATAACTTTATGGGTATGAATGCCTTCAACCACCCTGTCGAAAAAGACTATAGGCAATCCTTTTTTATGCAGCTGCTCCAGGTTGCTGAAATCATTGGTTTCGGCTGAGACGGATATGATCAGCCCGTCAACCGACCTGGAAGTAAGGTAATCCAATATCATCTGCTCTCTTTCTACCGACTCCTTGCTTTGAGTGATAATCACATTATAACCATTTTTGTAAGCAATGGACTCAATGCCATTAATCACCTGGCTAAAGAAAGTATTGGCAATTTCAGAAACCACCACACCAATGGACAGGGTTCTTTTTTCTTTCAGGCTTAAGGCAACAGGATTGGGGCGGTAATTGATTGCTGCGGCATAATCTCTTATTTTTTTCTTGGTGGCTTCACTGATTTCGTAACTGTCTCTTAACGCCCGGGACACAGTAGAAGTGGACAGCCCCAGTGCTTTGGCAATATCCTTTATAGTAGCAGCTTCAAACTTCATATACGCATTGCACCTTTCTTGCGAAGATAATCAATTATATATACGATTCCGGCAACGTTTGCGTAAATATAGTCGGCCTGGTTTTACAAGGTGGAAAGACCCCTTTCCGGAACCAGCTTTTATATAAAGATAATATTGAAACCGATTGTATTTTTTTATAGGTAAAACGCATTTTTCAATGCTCTGAAAACGCAGCCATCGGGTAAAATACTTTATGCATACGATACCGGCAACGTTTGCGTAAATAAATCCATCCTGTACTGTCCTGCATGAAAGAAAAAAATGGTAGTCTTGTTCTTCATAACGGTTTATAGGTAGCATTTTTTATTCAAACCAGCTATATGAAGAAAATTATAATTTATCTGCTTGCGCTTTTTTTTATCTGTAATACAGCAGTTGCACAGACTAAAACTATCAATGGTACTGTATTGGACGATACAGGCGCGCCCTTAGTGGGTGTAAATATTGCTGTTGGCGATGGGGGTGTGGTAGCCCAAACCGCTGCCGGCGGCAGTTTTAGTATTCAGGTTCCTACATCCGGCACCCCAGTGCTTACATTTACTTTTTCCGGTTATACGCCGCAAACAGTTGCCGCAACGGATGATATGTCGGTAGCACTTGTAAAAAACATTATAACAGGTGATGAAGTAGTGGTGATTGGTTATGGTACTTCTAAAAGGAAGGACCTTACCGGGGCCATTTCATCTATCTCATCAAAAGAAATTAGCAAAGTTCCGGTGGCCAATGCCGCAGAAGCATTAAGTGGAAGACTGGCTGGTGTACAGGTTAGCTCTACAGAAGGATCGCCCGATGCAGAAATGAAAATAAGAGTACGGGGCGGAGGCTCCATTACAGGCGACAATACGCCTTTACTGATCGTAGATGGATTCCCAGTAAATACCATTTCTGATATTGCGCCATCAGATATTGAATCTATTGATGTATTGAAAGACGCCTCTTCCACAGCTATCTATGGCTCACGGGGAGCTAACGGCGTTATTATCGTTACAACCAAAAGTGGAAAAGCCGGAAAATTTTCGGTGAATTA
>DAOLFI010000816.1:0-2293 GCA_035326385.1 Niabella sp. | reverse complement strand
ATTTGCTTTGTCATTCTAATAAACTTAAATGCAATGCTTTTATTTGTGCCTCAGCCTGACATTCAATTTTGCGATCATTTTTGAAAATTTTAAGCAAGTTCGACATATAAGTTTTGACAGTTCCTGGTATTCCGGCAAGCCTCTGTCGCGGACAGGTTAAACTGTGAGCTATATCAGATAAATTCCTGATGCAATTATTTACCAGGATTGTCTCCGTTGCATTATCAGGTCAGATTGAATGTAATACAGCGATGATCTCGTCGCCATATTTGGCCGCCTTCTTTTCCCCGAATCCTTTCAGATCACATAACTCTTCTTTAGAGGAGGGATTGAGTTTTGCTATTGCTCCAAGCTGTGAGTTAGACGCGACAATGTAAGTGGGAAAGTTGTCTTTTGCTGCGGTATCTGCCCGCCAGGCTCTTAATGCCTCATAACGATCTCTTTCTTCCCCATTCAGCGTTGATGGGTTGAATGGCGGATGCTTTTCCGTTGGAGGGGGAAGCTGCGCTTCCATATTCACAAGCTCTTCATAGAAAACCAGTACCGACCAATAACCGGCCTGTTCTGATGTAATATGTTGTGCTGTGGTTTTCTTAACTGAAACGCTTTGCATAAAAGAGTTCAGCGTTCCTTCGTCTTGTTGGCTGTTTCCCTCATTCAGCCTGATGGGGAAGTGTTTTACTTTCATATAGGTTGCTTTAGTTATTAATCACAGGTTATTGTCCGTTCAAAGATAATAAAATTTTGTTTTAGTATTATCTATAAGTTATGGCAAGACATTGTATGCTACGAATACACGAATTAGTACAGTAAGATGCTACTGTTTGCTCTTAGCGTTCTTTATTATGAATGAAATACACATGATAAAGCCGATGATATAAACAACGGCTAACGCGGGTTTTTCAAATGTGAATGTTTGAAAGTCGAATTTTTTAAATAACGTTACTCCCAAAATAATGGCTCCGATTGTAAAAGTAAATAGCAGCGCTTTTTTAGTTTCCATATATTTAATGTTTTATTACCAGATCAATTACTGTTCCTAAAAGGAATGCAGAAAGCCAGAATGTAATCATTCCTAACATATAAGAAGCAAATGCTTTGACATAGTTCACAGTTTTTTTCCTGTCAAAAAACTGCCCGATAGCCCAGCTACAATAAGCAACAGACAAGATACTTGCTATTAACATAAAATCAATGTTTGTCAGGCCCTGGAAAATTGCAAAAACAGCAAAAAACAACATTCCCATACCCATTACAAAACAAAGAAGTATCAGAATTTCATAGAAATTGTAGTCGTACTTTCTGAAAAAGAGCTTTATCCAAAGGGCAATAAAAACACCCATAATAATGTTTGAATATCCATAGTGATCCTGAACCCATTTAACGATTAAAACAGCTGTGGATTTTTTTGCTTCGTCAAATGTTGCATGCCCGTCCTCAATATGAAAGAAATGGTTTACAAGTGTATAAATCAAAGAAGTTATAATAATGAAAATAATGGGTTTTACAAGCCGGTTCCTGTTTTCTGAAATGAAATGCCTTACATTTTCTCCTGGCTTTGTTAAGAGTTCCCGGATGGTATATAAAATTCCTTTTTCAAAGTGCAGTACGTGCTCAATTTCGTGGATAATGTAATGCCCGTTAATCCGTTTTAGCTTAACAGGGTGGCCGCAGTTAGGGCAATAATTCAGGTTTACTTCAGTACTGCAATTTTTACAATTCATTTCTGTTTTGTTATTCTTTATTGACTGTGCCGGTTATAATAGCAGCCAACAGTTGAGCATTTGTGTTGGGATTAGAGAAACGCCCAGCCAGGTATTCAGCCATGGGTGGAGCTGATTAAAGATACAAAAGTTCGTTGTTAGTCGTTTTCCTCATAATAATACGAGTAATCAATGCCTTTCATAAACATTTCCCGGTCGTTGATTTTAGTTGTTAAAGCGTTTTTTAAAAGTGTTTTTAATGCGCCGCTTTTTGTGGGGCTGAGCATCATTGCGTTCATATAATCACGTTTGGTTATTTTGCTCCAATCAACACATTTTTTCAGACGTTTTTTCAATATCAGATCTAACCAAATTCGGGCACTTCTGCCGTTGCCTTCCATAAATGGATGAGCAATGTTCATTTCTATATATTTTTCAACAATTTCATCAAAGGTAGTTTCGGGCATTGCTTCTATTTGTTGTAAGGTCTGGCCCAGAAAACGGGATACAGCAAATTGAAAACCTCCTTTTGAAATGTTTTCTGACGGATTTTTCCTGCAAAATCATACAAGCCGCCAAACAGGTAGGCG
>DAOLFI010000815.1:0-2297 GCA_035326385.1 Niabella sp. | reverse complement strand
ATGAATTTACTTATGATCAAGCATTGATAGGCCACGTAGCCATTGAAGCTACCGGAGAAGCCCTGCCTGATGAAAGCCTGCAAAAAATGAAAAACAGCGATGCAGTGCTCTTTGGTGCCGTGGGACATCCTAAATACGATAATGATCCTTCTGCAAAAGTAAGGCCTGAGCAGGGACTGCTTAAAATGCGCAAAGAGCTGGGGCTGTATGCCAACCTCCGTCCTATTAAATTATTTGATGAGCTGTTAGATGCCTCCAGCATTAAACCCGAAATTTTAAAAGGAGCTGATATTCTTTTCTTCCGTGAGCTGACAGGTGATATTTATTTCGGGGAGAAAGGAAGAAAGAATGATGGCGATACCGCTTATGATCATGCAGAATACAGCAGGTATGAAGTAGAGCGTATTGCACATAAAGCGTTTGAGGCGGCAATGACACGTAATAAAAAAGTATGCAGCGTAGATAAGGCCAATGTGCTGGAAACAAGCCGCCTTTGGCGCGAAGTAGTGCAGCAGGTGGCCAAAGATTATCCTGAAGTACAGGTAGAGCACCAGTTTGTAGATGCAGTGGCTATGCTGTTAATAAAAGACCCGAAGAGATTTGATGTGGTGGTGACGGCTAATTTGTTTGGCGATATTTTAACTGATGAAGCATCGCAGATTGCCGGTTCTATGGGAATGCTTGCCTCCGCATCGGTTGGTGATGGCACCGGCGTTTATGAGCCTATTCATGGTTCGGCACACGACATTACCGGAAAAGGGATAGCCAATCCAATGGCTTCTATACTTTCTGCTGCCTTATTGCTGGATATTTCCTTCGGATTGAAAGAAGAGAGCAATGCTGTTATTCATGCCGTTGATGCCGTATTAAAAGCAGGCTTTAGAACAGGAGATATAGCCGATGCAGCTACACCCCAAGATAAGATCTTAGGTACAGATGCCATTGGGGAAGAAATTTTGAAAAGACTGTAATTGAACAGGGTCGTTCGGTTGCGAGCGGCCTTTTAAACACAACCTATGAGTTGGATAAATTTAGATAAGGAAGAACAATTGAGCGAAATAGATGAAAAATCGTTCAGTAAAGCTCAGCTGATCTTCAAACACAGTACACGTTGTTCCATAAGCTCAGTAATTAAAAACAGGCTGTATAAAGGTGCTGTACCTGAAAATATAGACTGCTATTATCTCGACCTGATAGCTAACAGGGCCATTTCCAATGCTGTTGCAGAGAAATACGGCATAGAACATGAGTCGCCACAGGTATTACTGATCAAACAGGGTAAATGTATCTTCAACGAAAGTCACAGTGCCATTTATATGGATGAAATTGCTGAAAATTCTCTTTAAAAATCATTTCATTATTCAACAAAATATCTCTATTTTTGCCGCCCGTAAACGCCGGGGTAGCTCAGTTGGTTAGAGCACAGGATTCATAACCCTGAGGTCGGCAGTTCAAGTCTGCTCTCCGGTACTACACACAGGAAAAGTGATAATAGTAATCACTTTTCCTGTTTTCATTTTGAACCCGCTGTTTATCTGAAAGATAGAGCTTGCAATTACATTCATTCGGGTGGTTCGATAAGTTTTTCGGGGAATATCGAACCGATTATATCGCGCCTTGTTCTGATTTCGCCCTCGCTATACATTTTGGGAATATTTCTATGTAACGTGAGTTTTGTGTCTTCTTATCCAAAGATATTGGTACCCGTTCCAAAAATGTATAAGCACAAATACCGGCAAAAACATTGAGTAATGCTTTTACAGGACTCCTGTGTCTGGTATGCTCAATGTCACCAACTGTTTTTAGTATATCGTTAATGGAACCTATCAGGCCGCGCTTTTTAAGTAGTATTTTTGGTTGTAGTTCATTAGTTTGCTTTTCATATTGGACCTGATGCCTGCCACTACCGTTAACCCCTTGCTTAATAACTGTTCAAATACTTTTTGATTGATAAAACCCTCTGTCGACAAATACCTGACTTTTGAGTTTGTCAAAAGTTTGAGCATGTGTTCGGTATTGCTATCGGCCATATTTCCAATTGTAAACATCACTTTGATAATTTCCCCAAATACATTGATGACCAGAAATAACTTAAACCCATAGAACCAACCAGCACAAATATTGCCACGCCTGACTTGTTCTGAAAATACCTTGTGGCTGTAAATACGCCGGCTGTGGCACACAACAAGAGCCGTGGGATGGCAAAGATTTAAATACAGGATCATTAAAGGTAATATCCTGGGCTTCAGTTGTACAAACCTGTTATACCCGGGAGCTTGGGATAACAGACTTTTTAA
>DAOLFI010000814.1:0-2309 GCA_035326385.1 Niabella sp. | reverse complement strand
CTATTAAAATTATTCCGCAAGATCGTTATACAGTTGTAAATACTCTGTTAAATCAGAATCTTCTTTGAACTGCAGCGTTTTTTTACCGCGAACCTTGGTAAACTCGGTCAGCAGTTTTTTATCCACATTAGGTGCGCCAAAAGTGATAGCGTCAGCATAAGCTGCACCGCCCTTCATCATGGCAACGTTGGTACCTTCTTTAAAAGGCTCCAGGTCTTTTTCTTTAATGGAAGGATGGATCAGGGCCTTGGGAATAAAACCTTTGCCCAGCTTTTCTTTAAAAGTAGTTTCTCCGATGGTAAAAACAATTTTGCTATGGGCAAAAACAGGCTCCTTTTTATAAACCGTTTTCAGGTAAGCCGGAATTAAGCCTGTCATCCAGCCGCTGCAATGGATCACATCGGGGCTCCATCCAAATTTTTTGACCGTTTCCAAAGCTCCTTTGCAATAAAACACCGTTCTCAGGTCGTTATCTGCAAACCATTTTTCTTCCTCGTCGTGAAAAAGTGTCTTTCTTTTGAACAGCTCTTCATTTTCCAGGAAGTACACCTGCAAGCGGGCACTGGGTAAAGATGCCACTTTAATCTGCAGGGGCATGTCATCATTATCAACTGCTACGTTAATACCAGAAAGTCTTACAACCTCGTGAAGCCTGTGCCTGCGTTCGTTAATCATCCCGAAACGAGGCATAATACAACGAACTTCAAATCCGTTATCATTAGCTTTTATAGCGAGCTTATTAACAATTTCAGAAAATTCAGTCAACTCTAAATATGGAGACATTTCATTGGCTATAAATAAAATTCTTTTCTTTGTTGACATGCTTTAGCAATTTTTAAAGTTTGCAAAGTTAAAGATTTATAGCCAAACGGCCTTATAAAACAAATTATATTATAAAATAAGTTAATGAAACTATTTCAAAAAATAGCGGATATACAGGCTTTTATTACCAGGAAAAAGGACCAAAACCTGTCAATAGGTTTTGTACCTACCATGGGGGCGTTACATGAGGGGCATTTAACCTTATTATCCGAATGTAAGAAGCAGTGTGATATAGCTATAGTAAGCATTTTTGTAAATCCTACACAGTTCAACGACAAGAAAGATCTTGATAAATATCCACGTACAATAGCAAAAGATATACAGGCATTGATAGCCCGTGAATGTGATACGCTTTTTTACCCGGAGATAAATGAGATATACCCTGCTGAAGAAATAACAAGATTTTATGATTTGGGGTCGCTTGAAAGAGTATTTGAGGGTGCTCACCGGCCGGGACATTTCCAGGGAGTTTGCCAGGTGGTAGACAAATTATTTACCATTGTGAAACCTAACCGGGCTTTCTTTGGTCAAAAAGATTACCAGCAATGTATGGTGATTAAAAGACTGATTGAGCTCACCCCTTCGTTTTCTTCCATTGCTGTAAACATTGTACCTACCATGCGTGAGGAAAGCGGACTGGCTATGAGCAGCCGCAATGTGCTTCTGTCTGGTACTGAAAAAAAGGATGCGGAAGCAATTTATCAGTCGTTATTGTTTATAAAAGAGGTGCTTAAACCCGGTCCCGTAGAAGCAGTAGCTAATGAAGCAGCAAAGCGGCTCCAATTAAAAGGCTTTAGACCCGATTATGTAGGTATAGCAGATGCCAACACCCTGCAGCCTGTTGTGAACTGGGATGGGAAAAGACCACTTGTAGCGTTAATTGCAGCCTTTATTGGCAATATAAGGCTGATAGATAATTTGGTAATAGCTTAGTTGGAAAGCTGCTTTATTTAAAATACTTTTGCAATCCTAAATAAAGTACAATATGAACACAGTAAAACTCAAAAGGGTAAATGGCGATTATGGCTTTGATACTATAAACGAAAACGGCACCGTTGTTAAAACGGATACAAACCCTCAAATGGGTGGCCAGGAATACGGAGCACGCCCTATGCAGCTTTTACTGAATGCGCTTGCAGCCTGCTCCAGCATTGATGTGATCAGCATTTTAAAAAAACAACGGCAGGATATTAAAGATTATGAGGTGACTGTAAATGGTGAACGGGAACCTGGTGTAGAACCTTCACTCTGGAAAAATATAGAAATGATCTTTGAAATCACAGGAGATGTGGACGAAGATAAAGCAAAGCGTGCTATTGAGATCTCGCTTAACAAATACTGTTCCGTAGCCATTACTTTGATTAAAGCCGGAGCCGATATCAAAACAAAAGTGATTGTACATAAAGCCGGTTAAGGAAAAAATTTAAACGTAAAATATTGAATTTTAGTGTTGAATATCAAGCATCAAATTATTAAACATTGAGCAC
>DAOLFI010000813.1:0-2310 GCA_035326385.1 Niabella sp. | reverse complement strand
CAGGTGTCTATGTCCAACCATATCGCGCAGGAAGCATCCAACCGGTTAGGTATTGAGCTGGAAGATGACGAGTTGGGACAGATCTGGCAGTAGCCAGGAAGATATGGCCTCCGTCTCTCTTATGTGCAGCATTCGGATAAGGTGGGAAGGATCGGGAGCGGAGGCCGCCTAAATCCTGTCCGCCAGCCCATTCCCTCTTACGGTGGCTGTTTCAGCCATTGGGATGGTCGGCGGCAGGTTTTTTGTGATCGCCGGCTTATAATTCATTAGGCAGTGCGAGTGATAAAGTGTGAAAGGAAGTTCTTAATAATTATAAAAAGCAGAAGTGTATATGAAAATGTGGCGCGGGACTGCTTTCAGTAGCAGAAAGGTGAAGCTGTATTTGCTTGCCGGTGTAGTTCTTTTAATAAATAGCTTGCCAGTGCTGGCCCAGGATGGCAGCGCAGGTATTGAACAGGCCAACACGCTTGTAAGACAATATTTTGATACCGGCATCAACTTAATGTACGCGGTGGGGGCAGTGCTTGGCCTCATTGGAGCAGTTCGCGTTTACCAGCGTTGGAGCGCGGGCGATCCGCATACCGGGCAAATCGCCGCAAGCTGGTTTGGTAGCTGTATTTTTTTAGTGATCGTGGCAACGGTTTTAAGGAGCTTCTTTGGATTGTAAGATATGGCAAGCGTATATAAAATTAACAGGGGTGTTAATCAGCCGGTGACCTTTAAAGGGTTAAAGGCTCAGTACATCTGGTGGCTGGGCGGCGGTTTGGTAACGCTACTGATTGGGTTTGCCATTCTATATATCTGCGGTGTTAATATGTTCGTTTGCCTGGGACTAATACTTATGCTTGGCACGATACTTTTTAAGAAAGTGTATGCTATGAGCAAGAAATATGGTGAGCATGGAATGCTAAAAAAGATTGGTAAACGCCAGGTGCCAAGGCTGATCAAAAATAACAGCCGAAAAATTTTTGTAAAGTAATTGTGGGCAACCACCATTTGTGAAGAAAGAAAAAAGTGTGTATGGAAAAATGGTTAAGTGATCTCATGCCCATTATGGACGTGGAGCATGACGCAATAGTAAGCAAACAGGGTGATATCTCTATTGTATTTAAGGTAATACTTCCGGAAGTGTTTACACAGTCGGATGATAATTATGAGGCGTTGCACCAAGGCTTTATTAAAGCTATTAAGGTGCTGCCCAAATTTACAGTGTTTCATAAGCAGGATTATTTTGTGCAGTCCAGCTTTCGGACAGATTCTGCAAATAATAGTTCTTTTCTTTCCGGGAGCAGCGACCACTTCTTTGAAGGAAGGCCTTATTTAAAACATGATTGTTATATCACGCTGACCCAAAAGCCTGTAGGCAGAAAAGTGTCGAGTTCGGTATTTTCCAGTTTGCTGCGCCCGACCATTGTCCCGGAGCAAACGATCAGTCATACAGCCTTGCAGGATTTTGAAGATTGCGCGGGACAGTTTGCAAGGATACTTTCAGATGCTGGCGTACAGCTCGAACGGGTAAAGACCAAAGAGCTTGTCAGCCAAAAAAACAAAGTAGGCCTGATTGAACGGTATTGCACTTTGTCAGAACAGCCGGACCGTTTGCTTGTAAAAGATTTACAGTTAAAATACGATTTAAAGATCGGCGACCAGCATTGTCAGCTCTATACTTTAGCAGATGTTACGGACCTGCCATCGCTTTGCGGTTCGCGGATCAATTATGACAAATACAGTACCGACCGGACAAAGTTCTCCATCGGTTTTGCCTCAACGCTCGGTTTATTGCTCCCCTGTAACCATGTGTACAATCAGTATATTTTTATAGATGATGCAGGTGTAACTATGAAAAAGCTGGAAAGCAAACGGCTACGGCTTCAGTCTTTGGCGGCATACTCCCGTGAAAACGCGATTGCGCGGGATGCTGTTGGGGATTTTTTGAATGAATGCGTAAGTGAACAAAGGCTTCCTGTTAAAGCACATTTTAATGTGCTGGTATGGACGGATAATCCCGATGAACTAAAAGAGATCAAAAATAAAGTTACTTCTGCACTGGCACAGATGGAAGCGGCCGTAAAGTTGGAAACAGCCGGGGCGGCGCAGATCTGGTGGGCGGGTATTCCTGGTAATGCAGCAGACTTTCCAATGAATGATACGTTTGACACGTTCGCAGAACAAGCCTGCTGTTTTCTCAACCTGGAAACCAATTATCGGGATAGCGATAGCGAAATCGGTATTCGCCTCGGCGATCGGTTGACGGGCAAGCCTGTGTTTTCGGACATCAGCGATGAGCCGGTAAAAAAAGGAATTTGCACC
>DAOLFI010000812.1:0-2310 GCA_035326385.1 Niabella sp. | reverse complement strand
TTTTTACCCAGGTAACCATAAGCCGCACCCTTGGTAACGCGCCCTGCATTATTACCTAATTTTGCACCGGGACCGGTTTCATCCCAGGATTTTGGCAGGAGCTCAATAGCTTTCTCCAGGTCTTCCGCAATCCTTTCCGCAGTTTCAAGATAGGAAAGGCGGGACCAGTCCAGCTTATCGTTCCCTGAAAACACTTTATCCACATAAGGCACACCTCCCCAGCAGGCAAGAATATTGAAATGGAAAAAAGCGCGGAAAAAATAGGCCTGACCTAATATAAGGTTCCGTTCCTCTTCAGTACCCTGCAACATATCTATATTCTGGATAGCGATGTTAGCAGTCCGGATGCCCATCCATCCATCGATCCAGAAACCAGGCCTCCGTTGGGGATTAGCAGCTTCCTCTCCTATAGCATTTACGTTTGAAGAAGTACTTCCATTGAAAAAACCATAATTGTCATTGGTCCATTTCCAGTAATCACCAATTTCAAAAAAATGAGAAAAGCTCTGTGCCTGAGCATTATATACATCATTTGAGAAATTCCAGTTTGCTACATTATATCTTGACCGTTCCATAGCCGGTATAGCCTGGTATAAATCTTCTACATAACCCTGATAACGGGCAAACGTGCCAAAAACTTCCTCATCTGTTATAGCTGCCTGGGGCGCTACATCGAGGTATTTTTTGCATGAGGCAACAGTAACAGACAGTATTAGCAGAACAGCAACATATTTGTAGTATTTAAGTGCCTTTTTCATTATCTTTTTATTTAGATTAAAACCTGACATTCACACCAAGATTAAAACGTTTCACAAGAGGGTACATACCAGCCACATCGAATGCGCCTTCCCTGTCGTCCACCATTTTTGTCCACAAAAAAAGGTTATTGCCATTGAAGAAAAACCTAAGGGAATTAACACCTAAAAATTTCAGGCTGGCCTTATTCAGTGCATATCCTATTTCAGCAGTTTTCAGACGAAAATTTGACCCGTCTTCGTAAGCATACCTGCCAAGCGCCTGTGCAGCCTGCTGATTCAGTGTGGTGGATCTGTATTTAGCATCGGTATGATCGGGCGTCCATGAGTTATAGGCAAATTCCCTTAATGCAGGGCCGGTCTGGCCAGGATTTCCAAAAGGATGTATCTGCCAGCTATATTGCCGGGTAACATTATATACGCCGTAGAACTGCAATCTCAGGCTTACCCCCTTGTATTCTCCTCCCAGTATAAATCCATAAGTATGCTGGGGACGATCCTGCGGATAAGCGTTAGGAACCACATCACTGGCGTTGATAATACCATCACCGTTAAAATCGATAATACGGTATTCTCCCGGCATACGTTCTACATTACCTGTACCAAAACCGGTGGCAGAGTAAACATCGTCCCAGTTGTTAGTATAACCGGCATCTATTTGTGTTTTCACCTGGTTAATCTGGTACCCTGCCCTTTTCTGGTAGTCGGGCAACAACGAAGGATCTTCCATATACACAATTTCATCAATAGCACCGGTATGCGTTATGGTAAGAAAAGCATTCAGATACTGGCCAAAAGTATTTTTCAGGTTTACCTCCAGCTCATAACCCCTTACTTTAGTTTCACCAATATTTCCCGCCACTGCGCTTTGTCCGAAATAGCGGGGAATGGTTCTGTCTCCGGCAGACATAAAGATATCCTTGCGGCGGTCTGCGAACAGATCTAAATTAACCGCAACCCGGTTTCTGAACGTACTGATTTCAATTCCGAGGTTTTGTTTCATTGCCGTTTCCCAACGCAGATCCGGATTTCCAACTACCGCTTCATAATACTGGACATATGGACTGGTAGCACGGTTAGGATACCCGAAAATCGTTCTATCCGCATCCTGCGCCCAATTGGTTTGGTAAGCCCAGCGGGGTGAATTAAAGTCATCATTACCGATCTTACCAATAGAGTAACGTACTTTAAACTGGTCCAGCCAGCTAATACTCTTCATAAAATTCTCCTGGCTCAATACCCAACCCACAGCTATGGAAGGGAAAAATCCAAAACGATATTCCGATGAGAATTTTTCAGAACCGTTGTAAGCAAAGTTGGATTCGAAAAGATAGCGGCTATCATAATTATAGGTAACGCGCCCAACCCAGTCTTCACGATACCGGGGGAACATACTGCCGGTAGCAGTTTGCTCCCTGTTGAGCAACGCAAGTCCGCTCACTTCATGCTTTTTAAAACGACGATCATAATTGATTTGGGCCTGGTAAAATATTTTTCTGAACACCCCTGCATTGCTTGATTCAGCGTTATAAACAGGTGTTCCTTTAGACCAGTC
>DAOLFI010000811.1:0-2311 GCA_035326385.1 Niabella sp. | reverse complement strand
ACGCCAGGTAACAGGTAGTTCTCCGGCATTATCAGCCATAGGCAATACGGTGATCCTGTCCGGTATAGGGCCGGGCTTATAAGGAACAAGAGGGTTGGCATGCACTGCGCTTTCTTCGTCCCATTTTTTCTGAAGTTCGGCAGGGATAGGAGATTGCGCAACAATACCCGTTGCATTTATAAGACAAAAAACTAAAAGTAAATATATAAACCTCATCGTGTGTATTTTAAAACCAAACCCCTTGTGTGATTGGAAAATGAATATTGGTTAACAGCCTCTTCTGCCTACGTTTCGGCAAGATTAACATGACAGAAGGCCGCCAGCCAGAATTTCTATGCTATATTTTACAGTTCAATCGTACAACGGGTTATAATCTATCTTATAGTTCCATCCGCATTTTTTACCCAGCCTTTTGTCCAGTCTTCCGCATCATTTTTAACTGCTCCTACAAAAGGCGCTGCTGTAAAAAAGGAATTAAGGGTTGTTGGATTGAATGCGCTTGTCGTTTCGGCATCAGGTACAAAATCTCCCACACCAATACCGGTAATGGTTGACAGCGTATAATTATTACCTGTTTTAGCCAGCACGTTATTATAAAAGGTATTCTGCAACGGCGTTCCGTCTGCATTAAAAGTGCCTGCAAATAATACACCATTATCCCTGTATGGATCTGATGGCACATTGAATACATAAGAATACGCAAAAACCGCTAACCCGTCTAAGTTAGTAACCTGTACATTGTCCACTACCCTTACGCCCCGCCTGGGGAACTGTGAAACAATACAATTATACATTTTAGGAGCAGCACTAGCCCTCATTCTTATACCGTGTGTATTGCTGGCCCCTGTACCAGGACCCAGGATAGTGGCATTGGCTATGACCGGACTGGCAGTTTCCCTTATGGCAAAATCATCATTCTCCTGGAAATATTTTGAATTAACAGAAATAACAAATTGCATCAAACCGGCATAGCTGTCGCCCAGCCGGTAAGAACCTTCAAAACAATCGGTTGCCACAATATATTTTAAACGGGCGTTACCGTTAGTAATCATCACGCCTTCAGAGGTAGCTTTAAAAACCTGAACATGGCTGATGGCAGTTTCTGCGCCTACATTTGACAGCCTGAACGGATTGTCGCCGCCGTACTCCAGCCGCAAATAATCTACCGCGCCGTTATTGCTGCCGCTTCCCGTTCCGTTAAGACGGAAAGAGTTCCAGTCACCTGCATCAGGCGTGGCTCCGGACAACAGGGTTTTGCTGCTGGTAAATACAACAGGGTTTGAGGCGCTGCCTTTAATATCCGCTTCGCCACTAACGTATAAATTGATGGCATCATCTGCATCAGCATTCATATATACATGAACGCCTTCCTCTATCTGCAACCTGGCGCCCGCATCAAAAGTCAATGAACTGCTTAAGTAGTAATTTCTCCCTTTTATTAATTTAATGGTAGTGCCGCCACTTACTATGCCTTCATCAGGAATTTCAATATTATACAAAGACGTTGTTCCCATTGTAATTTTACTATATACTTCTGCCCTTATCACTACACTTATTTTTTCACTATCTGTTCCGTCTAAATTAGCCACCAGGAACTCATAAACCAGCAGGTCGCCTTCCTCCATTGTTTCAGGTAATGCTTCTGTTTCATATACAAACGCTGTAGCATTGGCGGCAACCGGAGTTTCCACCAAAAAACCATTTTTTTTATATACAACCACAGACTTTGCACCACCGCCGGCATTGATTTGTAATGGTATGGAAGCCTTAGCGCCTACTTTTACATCTATAGTATCGGCAATTGTTTTACTGATCACAGGAGTTGCATATTTCGGGCCATCATTTTTGCTGCAGGAATAAATAGTCACAGCAAGCAACAATACTGCGGGTAAATAATTTCTGAAAAATATATTAGCTGATTGTATCATTTTTTGTTTTTTTAATTATCTGAAAAGTCCGTCTTTGTCTTTAAACCAACTACCACCTTTTGTCCAGTCAGCTGCAGGATTTACTGCGCCAATGTAAGGAGCGCTGACAAACCAACTGCCCATTGAAGACGGGTTATAGGAAGTAGAAGCAACTGCATCAAAGCTGCCAACAGAAATACCGGGTATTGCGGTTTCTTTCAAATCATATTGACCGCTTTCAAAAAAGAAGCTTTTAGCATCCTGTTCCCAATTAGCCTGGTTACCATAAGAGTGTATATGATTGATAATTGTATTGCTCCCCAGATCGCTTATGGGAAGATCTTCCACTCTCACACCATCACCGGAAAACTGGGTAACAATGGCATTATATAAAAAACCCTGGG
>DAOLFI010000031.1:0-11676 GCA_035326385.1 Niabella sp. | reverse complement strand
TGACTTACCAGCAACTCGATAAACTCATTACTGTTATGCACATAAATAGTTGCAAATAAAACCGACATTAAAGGAACCGTAAGCAATATAATGTTCAGAACCGTTAACACGCCCTTAGCGGCATTATCCTCCAGGCTGAAAGCGCTCCATGAAAATAAGGCCAGCATAATGGCGTATGCTATCACCACCTTGTTCTTTAAGATATCTATTGCCACATATTTCAAAATCCTTGTCATTAACTTTCTGTCTTTAAAAGATGAATAATTGACCGGGCAATAGAGCTTTGTCCTGTTACAGATTTTAATTCCGTTACATCTTTATGCAATATCAGCTTACCTTCCTGCATAAAAATGACCTGGCTCACTATATCTTCCAGCTCACTGAGCAGGTGCGATGTAATAAGAATCAAACGCCCCTCGTTTTTTGCGCTGATGATCTTTTCTTTCAGTATTTCAGATGCAACCGGGTCGAGGCCTGCTGTAGGCTCGTCCAATATCAGCCCCTTCGGGCTGAAAAGAAATGCCAGGATGGCGCTTACCTTCTGAGTAGTACCGCCGCTAAGGGTACGCATCCGTTTGCCCAGCATACCAGCTATCTCAAACTGGTGGTACAGGTCTTCATCCAATGGGCTGCTGTCATTACGAATGCTTTTGATCATATCCAGCACATGCCCGATAGTCATATTTTCTGGATAGCGACCAATTTGCGGCATATAGCCAATATGACGGCGATACGCATCATCATTCCTGATATTTTTACCATCAAAAATAATTTCGCCTTCGTCAGGCAAAACCATTCCTAAAATACATTTGATAAGCGTTGTTTTTCCACAACCGTTAGGGCCTATCAGCGCTATACATTCACCTTTCTGCAATTGAAGATCCAGGTGATCCACGGCCTTTAACTTTCCAAAACGCTTGCTTATATGCTTTACTTCTATCATAAACTGTACGGCCCCATGCGAGGCTTATTGTCAACAAAATTCTCCGGGGTAAGGCTGGGTAATATTTTTTCCGATTTATCTAAAAGTCCTATCATAAAGCTCCGGTACAACAACATAGCAGGCGGATTCTTTTCTACAATAACAGCATACAGGCTAAGCGGATGATAAGGCACATCTCCTATTTTATCCTTATTCAAATCATAACCTTCATATTTATCCCAGAAATTTTCACTGAAATGATTCAGCGTTAAAGTACCGTTTGTGGCAATATCGAAAGTATTGCCCATAAAATTGTTATTGCGGATCGTATTATCCATACAGTTGGCCTGCATCCTCATACCCCAGCCATTTGCCTGGAAAAGATTCCTTTCTGCAATAATACGGTTGCTTCCATCGAAAAAAACACCGGTCGTATTTTTTATAAACCTGTTGCCAGACAAATAGCAGTCAGACAGCTCTTTAAATAATACTCCATACGCTGCATCGCCCCAGTTCTCTTCAAAGGTATTATTCATCATTACTACTTTTTTAGTAAACATTACGGCCACCCCTGCCCCATTACTTTTAAAATAATTAGTGATGTAGGCATTACTGTGAGAGAACATAAAATGAAGACCGTAACGAAGATTATACTTTGCAACATTACGCCAGATAACGGATGCTGTTACAAATTCAAAATAAATACCATCACGGTGCCCCTCTATTTTATTCCCTATGATCTGCAGGCTGTCGCTTTTCCAGCAATGCACGCCATTCCCCGACTGGTTTTCTTCTTTTTGAGAAGCTTTGATGATATTGTTCTTTACGAGGCAATGAGTAGTATATTGCAGATAAATACCAAAATAATTATTCAGCAGCTGGTTACCGGTTATGGTCACATTCCTGGCATCGTACACTTTAATACCGCCGGTATCATCCATTGCTCCTCTTCCCGAATTCTGAATAAAAAGGCCCGAAATAGTAACATTATCACTTTTAACAGATAAAACCTCGTACTTCAGCTCTCCGTCCAGTACCGGCATGTCTTCTCCCAACAGGCATACAGCCTTATCTATAATAATATTCCCTTCTTTATAAATCCCCTGTTTTACTATTATGGTATCGCCTGCCCCACTAATAGAAAGCGCCTTTTTAATGGAAGTAATGCCTTGCCCCTTTTCAACATATATTACATTAGCATAAGATGTATGAACTAATGAAATATGAAGAAGAAGAATAAAGTAATATAGCTTAATGAACGTGCGCATTATTGGGTGTATCTCCTGCAGGAACCTTTTTTAATAAATCCTCCCACATTAAAATATTGGTATTGTACTTTTCCGTATAGGCTTTGGCAGCATTTTCAGTTTCAAAAGCAGCAATATTGCCACCCATAGGGCTGTGTATCTCTTCATGACGCACATAGAAAGCTTTAGCTGCATCCAGCCATTCCTTGTCCTTCATAAAATCAGCTATATAATATTTCTTTACTGTCGTCTTATTGTTACCGATATAGTCCAGCATACAGGAAATGTCGTCAAACTTATATACGCGACCCTTTTCTGTGATAAGCTCGGCAGCAAAACGGCTTTCAGATATAGACATTTTACAGGAGGCGCAGGCATCTTTATTATAATTTACAGGCTCGGGACCATCGATGCTGCAGGAAGAAAACATACTTAGAACTGCTATTATTATAACGGGAGTTTTTGAAACTTTCCGTAGTAACCTTTTTTCAAAGATTACGGCAGCTACCAATAGCAGACCGGCAGCTACAAATAACCATCCGCCTGCTGCCGGAATAGAGTATGCTCCAAAATTAAGCAGCTGCTTAAAGCCTATCAAAGGGGGCTGATAAAACATACCGGGCACCTTAATAGCTGCATCAGGATCAAGATTATGGCCATAATCGTATTCCCACTTCCAGAAGTCCACCATAGCAACTATTCCAAATAAAATAAATGCACCTAAAACTATATAGAGCCCTTTTCTTTTTCCGGTAAAAGCAACTATTAAAAAGAAAAGAGCGAAGGCGCCTATTATATATGGCAAAACCGTAAACTCAATAAAATCGTTGGTATGCAGGGTTTTCATTCCGATATAGTGGTTAAGACCATTTATGATCTCCACATCACCACCCAACTTATGGGCCCAGATCTGCAGCATCAAACCTTCGGGATATTGCGGCGCATCAAGATAAATGCTCCATACCGGTACAAAAAGTGATATGATCAAAAACAAAGCAGCTATAACAAGCAAGACTTTTGAAATACCTGAAAGCTTATTATTTTTCATTATAAAAATATTTTATAGCAGGTATTATTACCTGGCCAACAAGGTCACAAAGCTATTTTTTATGTGTTTAAAGACTTATGACTGCAATCATACTTTAAGTATAATAAGCTGAATACATTTGCCGGAAATTGCAGGTGTGTATGGCATCATATCAGCCTTTTTACTACATTTGCGCAGTCTTTTAATTTTTGAGTTAAGTGTTAATATTTCGTAAGACAGCCGCCTTTATTTTACTTTCACTAATGATTTTTTGCGCTGCAAAAAACAGCGGGCTGCTTATTTTTTATAAGGTTAACACTTCGTTGTTTGTGAGTTTGCTGTGCGAAAACAAAACCAGGCCTGAACTTAAATGTAATGGTCACTGTAAGCTGGCGCAGATGGCTGAAGAGCAGGATAAAGAAGACGGTGCTAACGCACTTGTCCACTTACAGCAGGAAATTTTTCTGTACTACACAGATCCTGAGAATCTATTGAAAGGTCAGCATTCTAATGAAATTAAAACAAAAGCTTTTGCTCTTTTTTCCAATAGCCGATATTCTTTCTTATACCTTTCCAGGAACGACAAACCTCCCGAATTTTTGAGCTGATAACGAATCATCTGTAAGTGATCATACTGCTCTGCTGTATGATCAGGTATTCTATTGTTCAAAAATTATATACTATGAATTTATTAAAATATACCAGCCTGCTGGTATTGGCAGTCGTTTTTGCATCCTGCACCAAAGAAAATATACCTGGAGATAACAATGAGGAAACAGCCGGCTTAACACTGGCAGTAACCATTGCTAATACCACACATAAAATAGAACTGTACACCGAAAGCGGTACACTTCAGCAAGGCTACAATAAAGTTTTTTTTCAAATAAAAAATAATGATGGCAGCTTTATAGACAATGCTATTGTAAGCTGGAAGCCCATAATGAATATGACGAGTATGCAGCATTCCTGCCCCTACTCATTTGTTACCAAAACTGCCGGTAAGCGCTCCTTATACGAAGGTTTTATCGTATTCCAGATGGCGGGCAACGACACAGAATACTGGGAGCTTGACTTTGATTACACTATTGGTGGAAATACTTATTCGGCCAGCGGCAAAATAAATGTTACAGCGCCTGCCAAAAGAAACATTGTATCATTTAAAGGAAGTGACAATATAAATTATATAATAGCACTGATAGCGCCTACAAACCCTAAAGTAGCAGTGAACGACATGCAGGCGATAGTATTTAAAATGCAGGATATGATGATATTTCAAACAGTGGACGGCTATACTATCAAAATTGATCCACGTATGCCCGGCATGGGAAACCATAGTTCCCCTAACAATACTGATCTGAAGCAAAACAGTATAGATAAAATATACCATGGAAAGCTAAGCCTTACTATGACGGGATACTGGAAAATCAACCTGCAGCTGGAAAACCAGACGGGCACTTTACTAAAAGGAGAGCCTGTAACTACTGAAAGCGAAAGCAGCAGTATCTATTTTGAAATAGAATTTTAATCGCGGGCCTCCTGTATATTAAACAGTTAAAAATAATTCATGATCCCACAGTTCAGCGGTTTCCTGCTGTGCCTTTGTTTTCCGCTTATTACAAAGGCACAACAGGATGCTACACATCACAACGACAGCATTCCCCATGTACAGCTGGAAAATATTATTGTAATTGCCCAGCAACATCTGGGTAATAAAAAAACAAAAGTGCTCTCTTCTTTAGACGGATACCTGGAAAATAATAATACCATTAATATGGTAAAGCGCGGCGCTTATGCCTGGGAACCGATGCTCAACGGTATGGCAACAGAACGTTCTGTAATCACTATTGACGGCATGCGTATATTTGGTGCCTGTACCGATAAGATGGATCCTGTTACTTCTTATGTTGAAATTACCAATTTAAGCAAAGCCGATATACATAGCGGTCAGTCAGGCGCAGCTAATGGCGCTACCATAGCAGGTAGTATTGATTTGGTGAGAAAGATATCGGGATTTAGTGACCGCGGATGTAACGGTAGTGTTTTTACGGGACTGGAAACAGCCAATATGCAAAAAATTGCGGGTACCAGTTTGCAATATGCATCCGACAGGTTTTATACTGATGTTGATTTTACCTACAGAGATGCCAATAATTACAAAGCCGGAGGCGGGGAGGAAGTATTGTATTCTCAATTTACCAAGTATAATATTTCCGCCGTTGCCGGCATCAAAATGAACGAGCATCAGCAATTATCAGCCTCGGTAATATACGACAAAGCGACGGATGTAGGGTATCCTGCATTACCTATGGATGTGTCGTTAGCCAGGGCCTTTATAGGATCGGTAGCATACCAGTATCATCATTTATCGCCTTTTATTGAAAATTGGGAAACCAAACTTTATTATAATACCGTGACCCATACCATGGATGACAGCAAACGCCCGGTAGTACCCATACGTATGGATATGCCGGGGTGGGCCAGAACCGGTGGCTTTTATTCTACATTCAGTGGTGCAGGAGGCAAACATAACTGGCGGGCAAACCTGTCAGGATATTATAATACTTCTTTGGCAGAAATGACCATGTTTTCCAACAATCCCGAAGAAAAAGATATGTTTATGCTTACCTGGCCCAATGTACACAGTCTTTACAGCGGCATATTTATAGAAGATAACATTACCATAAATAATAATTGGAGCACAGTATTCACCATAGGTTCTGGTATCAATAATAATACGGTAAGGAATGAGCAAGGCATTGAAAGTCTGAAGATATTTTATCCGAAAATGCAGAAAAGTAATACCAGGTTATTAAATAATATCAGCACGAAAGTAAATTACCGGCAACAACAGTGGATATTAGGCGCTGGTATAGGATATGGAGAAAGAGCGCCGGCTGTTTCTGAAGGTTATGGGTATTACCTGTTCAACAGCTTTGACAGGTTTGACTATATAGGTAACCCTGAGATGAAAAAAGAAAGATCTTTGGAATTGAACGCAGTATCTTCTTTTACTTCCAAAAAGTTTTCTATAAAAGCACAGGCAGACCTTTTCAGGATATCCGGTTACATTATTGGAAAACCTAACCCCGATTTTTCCCCTATGACTATAGGCGCTAACGGCGTAAAAGTGTATGAACAGCTATCACACGCAACCATTTTGAATGTAAGCCTGTTGGCAGACTATCAATTAGCAGAAGAGATTATGCTATCAGGCAAAACGGCTTATCGTCACGGAAAATCAGGTGTGCTCAACCTGCCGCTCATACAGCCGCTCAGTTACAGCACTACCCTGCAATATCAACGTAACAAATTCATTGCAGAAGCCAGTATAGAAGGAGCATCAGCCCAAACCCGGTACAGCCCGGCATTTGGGGAAACACCGGCTAAGGCATATACTGTATTTAATATATCAGCATCGCAACAGCTGAATCTTAATAACCACAAACTAACTATAAAAGCCGGGATAGAAAATTTCCTGGATAAGTATTACAGCACTTTTGCAGACTGGAACCGCATACCCAGGATGGGCAGAAATATTTTTATAAATGTGATTTACGGGTTTTAGCAGAGCTTGTGGACAGAACCATCGGGAGATGGCCTGTCTCCTTTCAGCAATGAAAAAGTGCCGATTGTTGAGCTTAAAGCGCACAAAAACCTTGACTAACAGAAAAATTGAGCTGTTAAATAGTCTTGCCTCTGCCGGTTCTAAATTTATTTTTTCCCGGCATCAGGTTCAGGGTCCGGACAATTACACGGGATGGATACATTAAAAGGATCCAGGGCATCGCTTAACGCATTGGCGCTTGCTTCACGTGTTGTATTAATGCCATCGTGTATATTTTGTACATGAGCCTCTAATCCGTCCCTGCAACCCGTATAGTTGAATGGCGTTGATACCCTGCCATTATAAGTATTGAAAGCGGCTACATGCTGCTGTTCATGCTGGCTTAATGTTGTGTCAATAAATGTGCGGACTGCATTTTGCTCGCAGGAATTAAGCCCTGCGGGAACAGCAGGTAAAGTAACAACAGGGTTTGCCTGGAATGTTGAGACTACCGTACCTATAACGGTTATGCAATCATCTCCGCTACAGCCATTACAGCTGGGGGCCCTCTTTACAGAACTGGAGCTGGCCGAAAAATTCCCGTGATCATAATTAGCCACGGTAATTCCCTGTACGCTCACACCTGCACAATTGCCATAAGCTACTTTATTAGACTGACTGCTTCCTTTTCCCAAAACAAAAATACCCGGCAGTTCTGCAGTCATTTCTCCGGGAGCTTCATCATAATCCCTTTGAAGCCTTTGCCGGTCCTGCTGTATTACATGAGCCAGCTCGTGCGCCAGTAATTTTTTCCCGTCAGCTGACCCGGTATTATAATATCCATCGTTAAAGACAACATGCTCACCAACTGTATAGGCTTTGGCATTTACTTCCCTGGCAGATTCGGCAGCTTCTTTACCAGTATGGATCTTTACATGTGAAAAATCATAGCCCATCTTTTCAGAAAAGAACTGGCTGGCTTCTGCGGGAAGTGAATGTCCCCTACCGTTTAATGAATGAACATAATTATTTACACCGGGTGAAACACCAGCAACATTGCCGGTTTCTTTCTTTTGAAGCTTTTCCTCTTCTTTTTTTTCAGGCAGCCTTTGCAGCTTTTCTTCCTCTTTGCATTGTTCACATTTGCGTTGCACAACTGGCGCTGGCTGAAAGAAAGCGTTTTGAGGTGTTACACCAAAAAAGGATTGCTCAGGCCCGCGATCTTTACCGGCCTGTGTTACATCGTGTGTGGATCGGCGCCGGATGCGGCGGTAGATAGTTGTTTTCATACTCTTAAAATGTATAGTTAACACTTCCTAATTTATGTTTCATATCATTTGCTCTTCTTGTTTGTTCTGCTGTGGGACGTGGTATATCAGCGGCATCTGGTATTTCGGTGAACTCCCTGTTTAACTCGCCAAACACTTCTCCCTCTATTGCTCTTTCCAATTGACGGTAATTAGTATATCCCCCGGCTGGTCTTCTTCTTCTCAATATTTCAATCATATCCCTGGTTATCGTTGTATCTCTTATAAACATATCGGCCATTGCCTGAATGCTTAATACCTCATTTATGTCATACGTTTCTGTTTGTGGAAGAGGAATGGTTCTGCTGAAGTTCCGTTGCCTTTCAGTATCATGAATCCATTGATTACCCTCGTATTTCATTGCTCCACCCTGGGCATTATATTGCAGGGGGAAAAGTTCATTATATTCAGAACGATATGAGATTGTTGCCTGAATCCAAATTGGCAGCCCATTATCGTAATATCCTTTTAATGGCATCTCGAACTCATTCAAATATTGTGGATTATTAATAAAGCCTGGTGTGGGAATTAAATTCGAATCGGTTGCTTTTCCTCCGTATTCTGAATTTACAATATGAAAGCGCACCCATCTTGAGCCTTCTGTAAGTCGCATACCCTGTAAGATTCTGAATGCTTCCGGTAAGCGGCTGGCAGTATTATCATTTCCTTCCTCATGATTTTTAGCAACTGTACGGGTTGTTCCATGATCATTAAATGCCCCTCCCTTATGAATATGACTGGCATTATAAGAAACAGCTTTTACACCATTTACAAAGCCCGGAGAGAAAATAGCCGTTGCCGGCAACGTTCCGCTTGAAGCAGAGGGATCAATTTCACGTATAATGGCTATTACTTCATTTATCATTTGTGTTATTCTTGGGTTTTCTCTTTGAGCAGGGTTATTCATTAATGCGTTTAATCCTTGTAATAAATTTTTTCCATGTGCTATTCGCCCAATCTTTCTTGTCTTTTCAGATGCAGAGATGCCGGATGCATTTATTTCTGTTTCTTTATTATCAAAAAATACGGATGCTTCAACCGGAGTGCTTTCTATAATCAAGGATGCAGAAGCACCTCTTTCACTAATATAAGCAGTATGCCTTACACCTGTTTCTGTTGTAAATTCTTCTCTAAATCCTAGCCATCCCAATACAGCATCTCTCGCACTCCTTCCCATAGCCATCACCCTATCCAGCAAATTCATACCCGTATCTACTGCACGGTTCACCAGCCAGGTAAGCGCTTCGTCTACTTTTTCCCGCACTGTTTCTATCATTTCTCCTACCCTTCTGCCAATACCGCTCAATCCTACCTGGTTGGCCAGGAACCCAATCACGATCGGCATAGCCCTGCCCATGGTTCTTTCCAGGTAGTTGGCTGCTGTGGTTACATTGCCTTCTGCAATATCTGCTACACCATTTACAAAGCTGTTCACCACTTCCAGCATTTCCCGCAGGTACTTAATAAAGCTCTGGATAGCACTGTAGATCGCAATAGCGCTGTTGATCACTGCCATAATACCGGTTGGATCAAGCATACTCAGCAAGCGTGTAACCATCCTGTTAATGATCTGTTCCATTACCCAGTTCTTTACTGCACTGAGTATGGTTTCCCAAAGATTGCTCAACTGTTCCTGTATGCGCTCCCAAATTGCAGCCATACCCCGCTCCTGCACGTCTTTAATAAAGGTCCAGATACCTTCGAGCGTGTTAATCATGCTCCTGATACGGGCTACCCGCTGTGGCCCTATCCTGGGATGAGCGGCCAGCTTTTCCCATATTTTTTCCATGCTGATGCCCAACACATCCAGCACCCATCCTATTACGCCCCGCAATGAGAAATCTGTCAGTTCCGGCACCCCGGCATCTCTCAGCTCACTCATCAGCCAGCCTGTAAGTCCCTGTAATAAGTGCTGCGCAATATTTCCAAAGAACTGTATAAAGCCCTGCTTAACGGCACGCAGCAGGTTCTTCAGGAAGCCGATCGGGTCACGTTTGATGCTTTCAAATGCAACCATTGCCCGGGTGATAATATTACCGATAAGATCAAACGGGAAGTTCATGATCTCCAGTATAACCCGCACCACTATCTTCACTATCTCTGCTACAAAAGCGATCAGCCTGCCTATAGGCTCTCCAAACCGGTCAATGATACGCTGAAAGGCTTCTATGGGATGTACCAGGTCATTGAGGCTAAAGGAATTCCAGAGACTGGTAAAGAGCTGCACAATATAAGCCGGTGTCATATTCAGCCTTGCCACTGCTGCATTAATTTGTTGTGTAGCCCTGCCAATAGCACCGCTTTGCTCCATTTGCTGGTATTGCTCCTCCCCTCCTTCCATCAGGCTCATAAAACCACGGATGATATTGGGTATGGTACGGGGCACGCGCTCATTGGTAAACGGATCCCTGCCAATTAAAACCGTTACCAGCCTGTAGCCCCTTACCGTAGCAGCCCAGGCCGAAAGGCGCCGCATTAATACCTCTTTAATAAATTGCAGGATGACGGCTGCCGTATCTCTTACAAAATTCCATACCTGTATCACGGGGTCAGCAAAAGTGTCGTAGATCCGGTTAAAGGTACCCACAGGATCCATCAGGCTTTCAATAGATACAACATCCCAGATCAGGTCTATATTATTCCTGACCGTTTCGTACAGGTTACCAAACACTGCAATACCACGGTCAATCCAATCTGCTGCTTTCTGGAAGGTGCCTGTTTCCTGCATCTGGGTGCGCTGCATTCTGCCTTCTTCCCCGCCCAGCTCAAGTATGGCATTAAGAATATTGGCGCCGTTTCGCAAAACCCGGGCTTCCGTTATCGGGTCTTTTTCCAGGATAACCGTTAAAAGCGGATAGGCAGTTGTGTGATCGCGCACAAAATTTGCTAACTGTGTCAGCAGGAAGCGCTTTACAGTTTCAAGCAGCTCCTGCGCTGCTTCTACCGCAAAATCAATAACACTTTGAATGAACCCGTGAATAATGTTACCGGCATTTTCAAAGATCTGTGTAGGATTGGCTAATGCATCCAGTGTAATGCCATTCCAGAATTGGTCAATACGCTGTGTTATATTGCTTACTAATGATATAACACGCGCTATCTTTGTGTCAACCCAGGCGGCTGCTTCCTGAAGCGCGCCCAGCTCGTTAAGCTTTTGATGCAGGAGCCTGCCACCGGGCATAATATCAAAAGCCGCTTCAATAAAGTTCTGACCATTACGGTCTACAAATTCCCCCGTGATCGGATCTTCGCCCAGTACCACCCGTAAGGCTCTGTAACCAGGAATCGCCATAGCAAAATCCCTGGCTTCACCAAGCAATAACCGCTTTCCAGCCTCCAGTCCTTCTGCCACATAATCAATCGCGCTATTTACATAAGACAATGCACTGTCGAACCAACCACATTGAATTTTATTTTCCTGGCCCAGACTGACAACAGGAGGCCCTCTTCCCTGTCCGCTAATGGCTTCGGTATCGATCTTATGCTCGCATCCGCAACTAGCGCCGGTTGTAGGTTCTGCTTTGGCGGAGACAACAGCCTCTTCTTTTTCCTGCTTTAGAGATAGTGTATCTGCTTTTCTGTCAAGGGCCGGAACAAACGTTTTTTGCTGTATAGCAATGGCAGCGCCT
>DAOLFI010000810.1:0-2322 GCA_035326385.1 Niabella sp. | reverse complement strand
CGATTAAAGATATCGAAGGCAACCTCAGGTATTATTTAATCGTTGATAAGTTGAATGCTGAAATTAAAAAATCAAAATGACCGCTGCCTCCATAGGTACCTATAAACGATCGTTAAAGAGTAGTTTCATTACAACTCACTTTTTGTAAGACCGCGACAATCCGTTATATAATAACTGAAACGCTTTATCCCTGTCTATTCCATAACATCGCAATAGCTTCCCATTGATCTTCAAAAAATTATAATCCATATAATAGTTTATAGTAGGACAAGGCACTTCCTCCCATTTGCCAATCCCGGGATCAATAAGTACTGCTATGTCGCCCAAATCAAAAAAACCTTTTTTATTGCCACTCCAATCGGTATTCTTTAAACGATAGTCATAAAGATATTTACCCAAATCTCCGTAAGGCTTCACAAAATTTTCGGACTCTTTCAAGTCCCCGGCTGTTAAATCAGTGCCGGTATCAAATAATACAAATGGGAAAGGTGCGTGAAATAGCATTCTCGCAGCATGCATATCTCCCTTAACATTATAATTAATGGCTCGATAGGGCCAGGTAGGATGGGTTCTCCCATGCCAAAACATTATTATCCTGTCTTTTATTTCAGGTGCTTTAAGGTAAGCAGAAGCGAGATCCGTTGCCGATCCCAGACCTACTATCCACAAAGGATTTTCAGGGCTTCCTGCCATTGCCCGTTCCACTATAAAATCGCAGCCCTTAGAATGGCTCGGATAAAACTCATACTGCATCGGATGACCACCGGGATATACAGGATACTTACCTTTCAGGCCCGCCTTTTCAAGTATAGCCAAAATTTCGTTTACTGACCGTTCTATACTTTCAGGACCTATACCCATAGAAGTGTGATCATAGTTACTTCCAACAAACCCTTCAATGATGAATCTTTCCGGATAAAGCAGAGCCAGCGCAATTGCCCATATATCATCTATTTCATTGGTTGCATCACTTACAATTAACAACCTTATTTTGCTTTCCTTAGGGGGAATTTGAGGCACCACTTTTTTCTCTCCAAAATATTTGGCTGATTGGGCGTTTACTGATGTAAAAAAAATTATTGTAAAAAACAAAGTAAACAATATCAATATGCTTTCAAATTGTATCGCCCGTTTTTTCATAATCATCTTTCCGTTTTTAGCACATTAAAATAATTTTTCTTTTTTTCTTATCACCAGCTATCGGTCCGGAATGGCAATGCTGCAATACCGTAACTATTATACAAATTGCCATAAGCGTAGTTTTTAAAGCAATACCTGACTGCAACAGGTTGTGGAACATTTGCATTCCATACTGCAACTTCGCCATTTTTGCTCCCTTTGATTATCTCTGCATGGGCGGCATAAAATTTTTTATCGCTGCCAGCTATCTCAAACCCTTTTAACCCCATACCGTAATCAGACAGGCCAAAACCAGGATCTGACATAGCAATGATCATTTTTTTATCCTCTGCCCTTGAACTAACCAACTTCGGAGCCAACCCATTTATAGCTTTTATTCCGTAGGTGCCGGACAAAGCCAGAAAAGCCAGCCTTTTTGCCACTGTACGTTTCTCAGGAGGATGAATTGTAGATTCAGCACCTATATCAACTGTTGAAACAATAGCCGAGCCCGGTATTTTATCAAGACATTTCTGCTGTACTTCACGAAACCTGGCCACTTCTGTTCCATCTGCACGCCACCCCATATTAGTATAACCCCAGGGGGCAAGCTGTACATAATAAAATGGAAAATCATGATCAAATAACTTCCGCCAGTCGGCCACCATTGCAGGGAACAGGGTCCCGTATACTTCCGGTTTTTCCACATTGGCTTCTCCCTGGTAAAAAAGTGCGCCTTTGATTACATACCTGGCAAGAGGAAACAGCATACCATTATATAACAGCGTTGGAGCTGTATTGGCACGCATATAATTTAAGGATTCATCTTTTACAACTACCTGCTGAAACGGGGAAAGCGCCCGCTCACTCATCCAGGCTTCCACTTTAGAACCACCCCAATAACAACCGATTAATCCAACCGGCACTTTTAAAGTCTTACTGATTATTTTTCCAAAATTAAAACCAACGGTACTGAAAGTTTCTACAGACTGAGGCGTAACCGTTTTCCAGCTACCCTTACTTTCTGCCTGGGGTGTAACGTTGAACGCTCTCGGTATAGAGAAAAACCTGATGTAAGGATAATCAGCATCCAGGGTCTCTTCCGCAGCATTATACAAGGGCTGATTGGCAAAGCCACGGGGGCTCATTTCCATGTTTGATTGTCCTCCACATAACCACACCTCACCTAATAGCACGTTCTTA
>DAOLFI010000809.1:0-2324 GCA_035326385.1 Niabella sp. | reverse complement strand
CAGACCGTTTTTTGAAGTATGTTACTATTGACACACAAAGCGATCCCCATTCTTCCACCTTCCCGTCAACCGAAAAGCAAAAGGACCTGAGCCGCGTGCTGGTAGAAGAACTGCAGCAAATTGGTATTGCAGATGCCCACCTGGATGAATACGGTTATGTATATGCTACCATTCCTGCTACTACCGGTAAGCAGGTACCTGTTATATGTTTTTGCAGTCATGTGGACACATCGCCCGATTGTTCAGGCGCTAATGTAAAACCCATTGTGCATAAAAATTATGACGGAAAAGATATTGTACTGCCCGATGATCCTGCGCAGGTGATCTCGGCGAGGCATCATTCCTATTTGAAGAAGAGAATTGGGGATGATATAATAACGGCTTCCGGCACCACGCTGCTGGGTGCTGATGATAAAGCAGGCGTTGCAATTATCATGGACCTGGCCAATTACCTGGTAACACATCCTGAAATAAAGCATGGTACTATAAAGATTCTGTTTACTCCTGATGAAGAAATAGGCAGGGGAGTAGATAAGGTAAACCTGCAAAAGCTGGGCGCCGATTTCGGATATACTTTGGATGGCGGAAAAAGGGGTACTTATACTGATGAAACATTCAGTGCTAATGGTGTTACCGTAACTTTTTATGGTGTAAGCGCTCACCCGGGCTACGCTAAAGGTAAGTTGGTGAATGCGATGAAGGTTGCAGGCACTTTCCTGGATCTTTTGCCCAAAGATTCTTTCAGTCCTGAAACTACTGATGACAGGGAAGGTTTTGTGCATCCTGTACAGATGGAAGGCACGGTAGAAAAGGCAACAGTACACTTTATTATCCGCGATTTTGATACCAGCACATTAAAGCTGCATGAGAAGCGGTTAGAGCAGTTTGCCAAGCAGGCTACAGGACGTTATGACGGCTCGTCCTATACATTTGAGAGCAAAGAGCAATACCGAAATATGAAGGATATTTTAAAAGATTATCCGCAGATTGGAGAGTATGTAAAAGAAGCCATGAACCGCAGTGATATCACTTTCAGGCTGGACAGCGCTCGTGGTGGTACTGATGGCTCGCGCCTTTCCTTTATGGGTTTGCCTTGTCCTGATATTTTTACGGGGGAGATGGCTTTTCATGGCAAGCATGAGTATGTAAGCATAGAGGATATGCAAAAATCAGTAGAAGTATTGATCAACCTGGTTCAGGTTTGGGAAGAACGTAGTTAGTAATTAATAGTTACGAATTAATAATTAAAAAATAAGCTGTATGGAATTTTTAAATTACTGGTGGGTTATTATAATACTCATCATTGTATTTAGTGGTTTGTTCACCATTAACCAGGGGTATATTGGTGTGATCACCATGTTTGGTAAATATCAACGCATTGCCCGGCCCGGGCTCCGGTTTAAAATACCTTTAATAGAGCAGTTATTTAAAAGGGTATCTACACAAAACCGATCGGTAGAGCTGGAGTTTCAGGCGGTAACGCAGGACCAGGCCAATGTTTATTTTAAGGCGATGTTGCTGTATGCGGTGCAGAATGAGGATGAGGAAACTATCAAAAAAGTAGCATTCAAGTTCATCAGTGATCGGGATCTTATGCAGGCACTCATTAAAACAATTGAAGGTAATGTGCGTTCTTTTGTAGCTACAAAAAAGCAGGCCGAAGTGTTGGGGCTGCGTCGTGAAATAGTGCAATATGTAAAGGTAGAAATTGATCAGACCCTTGAAGAGTGGGGCTTTCATTTGCAGGATCTGCAGATCAATGATATCACTTTTGATAAAATGATCCTTGATTCTATGAGCAAGGTAGTAGCAAGTAATAATTTAAAGGCTGCTGCTGAAAATGAAGGCCAGGCATTGCTGATCACTAAAACAAAATCAGCCGAAGCAGAGGGTAATGCTATTAAGATCAGCGCTGAAGCAGAGCGTGAGGCAGCCAGGCTGCGGGGACAGGGGATTGCTTTGTTCCGGGAAGAAGTAGCAAAGGGTATGTCATCTGCGGCTGAGGAATTAAGACAGGCAAACCTGGATACAAATTTTATCCTATTTAGTATGTGGACAGAAGCCATTAAAAATTTTGCCGAATATGGAAAAGGCAATGTTATCTTTTTAGATGGAAGTACTGAGGGTATGGAGAAAACCATGAGGCAATTCCAGGGTTTGATGATGAGGCCGGCCGGTTTTACTGATGACCTGGATAAACCAGGGAATTAATAGTTTTTTGTAATAAAATTTTTATTACCTTCGCCACCCCCAATCAAGGTGGTGAGAAGCCCAGGTGGCGAAATTGGTAGACGCACTGTCTTCAGGTGGCAGCGCCGCGAGGT
>DAOLFI010000808.1:0-2327 GCA_035326385.1 Niabella sp. | reverse complement strand
CCTGCCATATTTTCAAGATGCCCTCCCTGATCTGTGCTTCACTTCTCCAGGCCTGCTCATTTTCGTACACTATTTCATTAATGGCAAGGCCTGTTTTAATGCACCATTTCAACAGGTCGGCTGCATCATCAATAGGGAAAGGCAGGCTTACAGATGTATCAGGTGCGGCCTCCTCTCCTTCTTTCTTTACAAAGCCGCCACCAATGGAGTAATAAGTTTCGGCAATAGCTTCGCCGTTATCCAGCGTGGCTAAAAAAGTAAGCCCGTTGGAATGATACGGCAATGTTTCTGTAAACAAGAATGATATGTCTGCTGCCGGGTCAAAACCTGTTTCCTGTATACCATCCAGCAGTATTTTTTTATGCTGCGCGATATTGCTCACAGCAGGTGTTATTTGTTCTACATCAAAAGTTACGGGATCAAAGCCGCAGAGACCCAGCTGTACTGCAATATCGGTACCATGCCCTACACCGGTTTTAGCCAGGGAGCCGTATAAAACTACTTTTATGGCGGACACGGTATTTAATACCCCCTTAGTTTTCAATTCTTTGATAAACCGCTCCGCCGCACGCCAGGGGCCGAGGGTATGAGAACTGGAAGGCCCCACCCCAATCTTCAACATATCAAACACCGAAATAGGCTCGTATAGCATTGCAGTTACTTTACGCGGCAAAAATAAGCGAATAGCTATCAGCTTTGATAAGCGGGCATAAAAAAGCCCGGAATAAACCGGGCTTTAATAGATACTTCTTTTATGCTATTTATTGTACATCTACCAGTTCTATATAAAAATACAAAGGCTTATTATGAAAAAAAGGATAGTAAGGGTGACAATCATAAGCCAGGGATGACGGAATAATCATCTTCATTTTACCGCCTTTTTTCAAAAGAGGAACCGCTATAGTCCATCCTTTTATAACTTCGGAAAGATTAAAAGAAACGCCGTCAGTACTTCCATCAAACAACTGGCCATTTAAAAGCCTGCCCTGGTATTTTGCTTTAACGGTACTGGTAGCAGTAGGATTTGCCCCCGTCCCGGGTTCTATTATTTCATAAAGAATACCGGATTCATGCTGCTGGTAAGTGATGGAACTGTCCGTTGCATATTTTATCATAGCAGGCAATTCTTCCTGTACTGTTTTAGATACACAGGGCGTTGCTTTTTCATTTTTTAAACAACCCGTTACCGCTGTTATTAACAGTAATCCTGCGCTAAGTACAAATAAAAATTTCTTCATATTAAATTTATGCTATATATTTATTATTGTTTTTTGCCAAATACTTTTAAGGCTTTTTCACATCAGTTAAATTATACTGATAAATTAATTGTGAATTAGCAGGTACGGGATTTACCCCACTTTTAGGATTACATCCAAATAATTGGGAAGAAGGAATTATTACACTAATTACACCCCCTTCTCTTATTTTTTGTAGTGCATAAGAAAGTCCTATTAAATTTCCATAGTAATTAAGTGCGTTAGTTGCAGGAGGATTTATTGTTAAAGAATCAACAATTGCGCCATCACCAAAGCCGTTGAGTATTCTCCCAACATATTTAAATGCTACCAGAGAATCTCCCGTTGTAGGCTGATCGCCCGATCCTAAATTTCCGATACGATAATAAACTGAAGTTTCATTATCAAAAGTATAAGAAGCCGTCTCACTACCTAAAATAGAATCAATTATTTGTCTATCGCGCGCTAATGTATTTGATGTACATTGCTCAACTTTATCCTTGAAACAGGCTGTTAAAATAAATGCCGCAAACACTGCTGCAACCGGGAACCATACCGTTTTTTTCATTTTCGTAGAGATTTAAATTAAATTTTTTATTTTCTGCTAATCAATTCTTTATAGCGGGTTTCGTTAATGTCCCACTTATGATAAGACGAGAATATACCTGCAAACGCAACAATAATTATTCCAGCAATTAATAAAATTATAAAAAGAGAGGGATCAGCATTGGCAACCATAGTAGCCCTTTTATACCACCCGCTCATAAAATTGAGAAGAATAGCAATCATTAATACAATACCAAAAGGTAATCCCACCAGCATTTGTCTGAAAAATTTTTTCTTTTTTTGCCTGTGCACTGCCCAGTATTTAATGAACGCCTCTTCCTCCTTTGTGTACATTTCTCAAAATTAAGCGCTTTGCTGCATTTTGGTAATACAATAAAAACTTTTATCTTGCGAATTCATCATAATCAATGTCTTGTGAAATAATGCCCAACCACGTTTGATTCAGGTAACAGCCTGACCCAATGGTTTGGTGCCCGGCCTTTAAACCATAAAAAATAAACAGATGAAATTAGCTCCTGTTTTAGC
>DAOLFI010000807.1:0-2330 GCA_035326385.1 Niabella sp. | reverse complement strand
ATTCCCCCTATGCTGCCTGCTAATGCTGCCACCAGGTCGGTCAGCGGATTTGCAGGGACACCGGGTGATGCCCCATTTTTTTTATACCAGCTATTCACCCTGATGCTGAACTTATCACCCGCCATCACCTTCAGCACCATTCCAGGCCCTATCTTATTACCGCTGCCGTTTACTTTTGATACATTATCATTCGGATTGGTATACGTATCGGCAGGATAGCCCGCAGGTTTGGCCACCCTTGTCGTATTTATATTGCTGTAATAAAGGTTCTCTGTTGCGCTCTGTGCCGTTTCCATGCTGGCAGCCGGGTACTGGTTGCTTTCCTGTTCTTCCGTCAGCAGCATCCGTACATTGCCTAAATGGTCCTTGAGCATATAGTCATACTGCAGTGTGCTGTCCTGCACCTTAAACCGGATCCGGCCTTATACTTCCATCACTTAATAATTAGCTTGATTTACAATAAATTGATGCACCTTGTCAGCGCTATCTATGTATATAACATAATAATAATAGCTTAGCCGGGAAATCTCATACCAACTACTGGTCTGTAATTTGCCTAAAACTCTGATTTTACGTTCTCCCTGATCTGCCCACCAATAAAAACCATTATCCCTATTGAAGTATATTTTCTTATCGCTATTGCCTCTCTCATTGTTAATCTTCACGTTTGCAGTGTAAATAAATGAAGAATCTACTTCCAGTTTATCTAATATATCCACTTGGGTTAAATCCGCAAAGGGGTTTATCATGCTATCTTTCTTCACTTTCATCCTCTTTATTTCAATCGAATTACCTTCTATACCTTCATCTCTTTTATTCCAATTTTCATTAATGATATATTCAGGTGTGATTTCTATTTTGTTGCTTGAACAATACGGAAGAGCAATTGAACAAAAAATTAAGGCAGTAAATATTTTCATAATTCTAACTATTTATTAGGGTTAATTAAATCAATAATTGCAGCAGTTAATGCGTCAAATTTGTAAAAATCATTTCGCAATGTATTAAAGGTTACGTTGTTGCCATACTTATTATCTATTTTCCACTGCTTATATTTCGCTAATGCACCGATTACAATTAATTGACCTTGCATAGACAAGTCCATTTCTAACGACCATGATGTACGATATGGAGTTTCAACCCCTTTAACTTTTTTAAATGGATTTGTATAATCATTTATACGCTGAACCATATCCCTATCTGCTTGTACGGTTCGTGTATCTTCCAAAAATCCAGCATATTTCTCTCCTGTAGCCGTCGCTTCTGCATAATCCATATCATGTCGTTTGGCGATAGCATCAGACCAATCAATAGGCTGAAAACTAAAATCGTAATTTGTACTATTTTCTCCGCCATCCTTGGTTATGCTTCCCGGGCCGGAATAAAGGCCATGATATGTAAAGTCTGACTTGCCGCCAGTCTGTTGTTGATCCCAACGCGTATCGTAGATTTCACCCTTACTATTATAGTAGTAATGTACTACGCCTTTCCCTTTTGGCCCATAAGACGCAGAGTTATAAAAACCAGAAGTAGTTCCATTATTCTTATTGATTTCCGCATCTGTAGATTTATAATGTTCTTGGACTATTCTACCCCCATTAGCTATATGATGTATTGATACATACTCTAAGCCTTCTAACTCAACACCGCTTGTTACTCTATTTTCACTAAATGCATAAGTACTATTATATCTATAATCATCTGATAGCGGGTCAATCTGCCAAAATCTCCCTATTCGCGGATCATGCATTCTGTATTTAAATTCATACATATCAAGGCCACTATCGTCACTGAATTCCTTTGTCGCAAACTCTTGGTTTTGGAACTTTACTTTATTTTCTACTATCTCATTCAACGCCTTGCTACTTATCCCCTCCATTGTCAGCCCAAACGGGTAATAATGCGTTTCTTCTAAGATGGGGCCTCTTGTATGCACCACCTGCAGGTTGTCAAAGAACACATCCACCAGGCTCTCATTGCTCACATAAATACACACATATCCGTTCTTCGAACCCTTTCGTTATTTCATTGGATTAAGTATAAACCACTTTGACCACTACCCCCTCTCCCAATATTCTTGAAGCTTCTCTTACAGTAAATTTGCCGCCAACAATGGCTTCATCTTCGAAAAATGTAGGTTCAATAAAGCTCACTTCAACTTCGAACTCGTTGTCCGACCTTTTCTTTCTTATTGCTTTAATTCTCCCTGACATACATTTTTTCTCAAAGCAAAACAAGAAAGGCTTTTTACTTAAAGCAACTTTATCGCTTTTCCATGTTATATTACCGATAAGCAAATTCATTTTATTAACTGAATTGATGAATTAAAT
>DAOLFI010000030.1:0-11809 GCA_035326385.1 Niabella sp. | reverse complement strand
AGCATCCGGGTAAAAGTTACCTGGTTGGCGGAGTGGATGAAATATCTTCCTATAACTATAATATCGACTGCCATGCCGGCTGGTATAGCAGGACCAAAACCAATGAACACCTTTATACTGATAAAACACCTGCTACCATTGCAGGTGAAGGTGCAGCTATGTTTATTATAAATGCTAACCCAGTAAATGCCCTGGCTCAAATAAAAGCGGTTAGTATATTTCACAGCACAGACCCCAAAACGGTAGCTGACAGGTTTAAAAATTTTATTGCCGAATGGGTACCGGTTACAGATAACACCATTTTTTTATCCGGAGAAAACGGTGATTTCCGGCAAAAACCACTTTACGAAAGCTGTGAGGAGGTATTTGGCTCGGCTATACCGGTAGCCCGTTTTAAGCATGTAACGGGAGAGTACCCCACCGCCTCTTCTTTTGCTTTATGGCTGGCCTGCCATGCTCTTAAAGAACAAAGCCTGCCACCCCATTTCTATAAAAATGAGCATAACCTTAGCCAGGTAGACCGTATTATTATATACAATCAGTACCAGGGGAAGCAACATAGCTTTATCTTTGTAACACGATAAATTTTAAACAAAAACTAATATTTATGAAATTGTATGCGCTCTCGTTAATAGCGGCTTCGCTATTGTTTTGCAACCTTGCAAATGGTCAGAAAATAAAAGTAAAAGAAGGGAATGCCGATGTTCTTAAAGGAGAAAAAGCCGTGAATATAGAATTTACGTACAACAACCTGAGTGTGGGCAAATTCAAAAATGAAGAAGAATACATTGCAAAAAAAAGAGAGGAGTACAACAAAAAGGAGGAGGGCAAGGGCGATAAATGGGCCGAAGCATGGATCAATGACAGAGACCGCGCTTACCAGCCCCAGTTCCTGGAGCAGTTTTTAGAAAAATCGGGTGTAAAAAATGAAAAGGATGCAAAATATACTTTAATATTTCATACGACCTTCATAGAACCCGGCTTTAATGTGGGCGCATGGAGAAAGAGCGCGTCTATAAACGCTGTTGTTACTATTGTAGAAACAGCTGACAGGAACAAAGTTGCAGCTGTTATTACGATTGACAATGCTCCCGGCCGCGATGCAATGGGATACGATTTTGATACAAGCTGGAGGATTTCTGAAGCGTATGCCAAAGCGGGTAAATCGCTGGCGAAATTTATGTGGTAGGTTTTTACTTTACCAGGTCAGACAATAGCTTTTCTTCCAGAACAACTCTTGACGGATTTGCGGTTTTATTCTGCCACTTTATAAGGCGGATAAAACCGCTTTCTATTTCTATACCTGTTATATCTCCATCTGAAAAGCAACAGCAACCTGTGTTGAAATAAGTGGGTTTTATGGCAGTATAATCCTCGTCCAGCGTATCAAAACGTTTTTGATAGGTTTTTACCTCGTCATTGATCTTTGTGATCAGGCTTTCATCTTTATGTTCTTCGGCAAAGCGCATTTGACGGTGCAGCCGTTCCAGGTGGGTGAGCGATTCAAAAACCGGCTGGTGCGTGTGGCCCGTGATCAGTATCATATTTTTTTGGGTAGCGCTCCACTCATACATTATTTCGTTATGTATAGTTTTCTTATAACTATCATTGGAGGGTTCGTTGGGATTGATACGCAGGAATGATTGTAAAGGTGCCCATATCCTGGCTATAAAAAATTTTGTAAACCAGTTGCCGTCGCTGTTGGCATCGCCCTGGTGGCCATGTGTGCATAATATTTGCAATGGCGTGCCGTTCACCTCTGTGGTTAAAATGGCTCCTTCATATATTTTTACCTTCTGCCCGTATATATTTTCCAGCTCAAAAGAAGCCAGGGGGTCGTTGGCCCAATAAAGATCGTGATTGCCGAATATTTTAATAAAAGCGTTTTTTGACAGGAACCTGCCTTCCAGCTCAAAAGTAGCTTTATAGGCTTTTTTCACCTGCCAGAAAAGATTTTCCCAAAGCTCTTCACAATCGCCAAGACCAATAAAGCAAAAATTATTCTGGCTGTAGTATTCCAGTGCTGCCAGGTAGCTTGCTTCAGCAGTTACAAAATCATCAGCACCATTACGGTTGCCCTTATGCTGATCTGAAAAAATAATAAAGCGTCCGCCATAATCATCTAAGGAAATAACAGGGCCTTTTTCCCCCGGCTCTTCTAAAATGCTATTGTAGAGCTTTGAAAGGGCATTGTAAATTCTTTCTTTATCAGGGCGTGAGGCAAACCTGTCTGATAACCATAAAATAGGCTTTCTGAACAGGTATTGCAAAAGTTTACGCATATACTGTCAAAAATAGTTGCTACAACAGCAAACATTGTCACGCATACACAAATATTTCTGAATTAAATGAAGAAATCTCAAAAATATTACCCATGTATAACCTGCACTGTTGCATCGGAACAAACTTTTACGTCTTGTAAAAGAAAAAACCCAAGCCAATTATGAGTAAAGCCGCTGTTTTTTTACTGGTTGCTATCATCGCCTGCACTGGTTGCCGCAAAGAAAAGCAGGGAGAAAAATTTACAGGGATAAACAATATTTCTTTTGAAAACTATCCGAAAGTAGATGGCTCTACTTCTGCGAGTGTACTGAACGTAACGGTAGCCTGTAAAATGTTAGGGGTGCCTTATCAATGGGTGGGGCCGGGCATTAGTTCTGAATGGATGTTGCAGCCGGTATATGAAAAAATCCCCGAACAGTATTATTCTTTTTTCTGGCAAAGATTAAAAAGCTCTAAAACGCACGATGCGTTTATAAACCTGGTTGACGGCAGTGCAGACATTATACTCAGAAGCAGTACCGCTTCGCCCGATGAAAAGGCCCATGCCGATGCTGCCGGTGTATCGGTTATGGAAACTCCTATTGCTTCAGATGCTTTTGTTTTTTTGGTAAACAAAAACAATCCCGTAAAATCGCTTACGGTGGACCAGGTACGCAAAATATATACTGGTGAAATAACCAATTGGTCGCAGGTGGGCGGCAACAATGCGGACATAAAAGTGTTTACCCGTCCCCGTAATTCGGGCAGCGAGGAAGTGTTCAGAGCGCTGGTAATGGCCGGCCTGGAACCTGCAGATTTTCCCGAAAGCGGCATTGGGGGAATGTTTGGCGTTTTTCAGGAAATCAGGGGGAACGAAAATGCAATTTGTTACACCTTTAATAACTATAAAAATTTACAGGCGCGGGTGTCTGATAGTGAAATACCCAAGATAGCCATCAATGGCATTTTTCCTGCTGAAGGAACGATTAAAAGCAATACCTATCCCTTTATAACAAAATTGTATGTTGCCATCCGGTCTGATTTAGACCACAGTTCCATAGCCTATAAATTATATGAATGGCTGAAATCGGCAAATGCCAAACCAACACTTACAGAATGTGGATTTATTCCGGAATAAATGGTGTATTAGTTAAAAGACCGGGCCATACCTGAGCCTTTTATCTTTCTGGGAGGCATATTTATCAGGATAAATAATATCGTGGGCAATTTCATATCCCTCATCTGACACAGCCGAAAGGCGGTGGTGTGATTTGCGTTTTTGTACTTTTATGTTGCACAAAGCCCCGGCAACGGCTGTAACCGCAACACCTAATAACACCAGACCTAATACACTGTACGTTTTTTTCATCAAATAAAATTTATCCAATTGGGGTACTGATTTATAGCAAATTATATACCGCTTTACTATAATAACAAATTTACTTAAAAAAGTTTTTGTACACCATCTAAAATAACATGTTTTTTAAGGATAAATTTTGTATAAAAGCTGATTTAATAAGAAGATAATATAGCGGTTTATTTACGCTGTTGTGAAAACAGCCAGTTTAATAGGCCGGGTTGTGCAAATGTAGCATCCCAGCTATTATGATTGGCGTCAGGAAATAATGTAAACTTAACATTCACTTTGTTTTTCTTCATGGCGGCAACCATTTCTTCTGAATGTTTGGGCGGTACCACATCGTCTTTAGCGCCGTGAAATACCCACCACTTCACTTTTTTCAGATTAGGAGCTATGGCCGTGCTGGCCCCGCCACATATAGGGATGGCCGCTGCAAAGGTCCGGGGCATTCTGTTTACCAGCTCAAAAGTTCCCATGCCACCCATACTTAATCCCATCACATATACTTTTTTACGTTGCACACTGTATTTATCAAAAAGCTCTTTGGTAAGCTCCATTACCAGTTGCATAGGAAAGGTAGGGGCGCCGCCAGCTGTAAACTCAAAAGACCTGTCTTTGCCCGCACCTGTAATTTTTACATTGCTCCAGTAAGATCTTTGGCTGCATTGCGGAAAAACTACAATGGCAGGAAACTCCGCCCTGTTCTGATCTTTAAGAAAAAGAGCGGCACCGTGGGTGAGCTGCTTTTCGTTATCATTGCCCCGCTCGCCGGCTCCATGTAAAAAAATAACAAGCGGATATTTTTTATGCGGATCATAATTTTCGGGCAATAACAGCCGGTAGGGTAAGGTATCCTGATTCTTTATGAGCGTATGTTTTTCAAATGAAGGGAAAGACTGGGCATATACGTCTGAAAGCGGAAACAAAACAGCAATGGATAGCAGCCATAATAAAATCTTATGCTTCATAAAAAGTATTTTATGGCAAGTTAAAAACAGATTGGTTATAAAACACTTTTATTTTTTCAATATTATAATTGAACCAATATAGAAGTTATCTTTATGTCTCTTACTATTCTTAGTGATAGCTTAAAGATTTAAACAGCTTTTACAATATGCAATTAACGCTGCCCAAAGTAATATCCGGAACCAGCCTGTTAGGTAATCTTTACAAGGAAAGATCTCTTCAGGAAAAAATGGATATTGTTAAAGAATATATTGATGCCTGCCCCGGAACGCCTATGTTTGATTCTGCCGGGAAATATGGTGCCGGGCTGGCTTTGGAAGATCTGGGTAAATGTTTAAAAGAGCTGGGCATTGCCAAAGATGCGGTGCTTATCAGCAATAAGCTTGCCTGGGTCAGAAAACCGCTTACTACCCGCGAACCTACTTTTGAGCAGGGGATATGGGAAAATCTTAAATATGATGCCGAGCAAAAAATAAGCTACAGCGGCATATTGCAGTGCTTTGAAGAAGGCAATGAGTTGTTAGGTGACTACGATTCGCAGATTGCTTCGGTGCACGATCCTGATGAATACCTGGCAGCAGCTAAAGATGATAATGACTATCAAAAGAGATATACTGATGTTTTGGAGGCTTACAGGGCGCTGGCTGATCTGAAAAAGAAAGGCGTAGTGGCCGGTATCGGTATCGGCGCCAAAGACTGGCGTTCTATTGAGAAAATATCGAAGGATGTGCAGCTGGACTGGGTAATGATAGCCAACAGCTATACCATTTATAATCATCCTAGGGAGCTGGTTGATTTTGTGGAAGCACTGCATCAGAAAGGGATTACCATCATCAACTCTGCCGTTTTTCACGGAGGCTTTTTAATGGGCAGCGATTATTTTAATTATATACAGCTGAGCAGGGAAAATCCTGAGCATGCAAGCTATTATAAATGGCGCGACAGGTTTAATGAACTCTGTACAGAATATAATATAGAACCCCCGGCAGCAGCTATTTATTTTGGATTGCATATTCCCGGGGTGAAAAGCATCGCATTAAACAGCAGCAATCCTAAGCGCGTAAGACATAATATAGAAATGGCTAATGCCGAAATTCCTGCTGTATTCTGGCAAAGAATGAAAGCGGATGGATTGATTGATAAAAACTATCCACATTTGTAAATAATGAGAACATTAATATGCGCATCACCCGGTTTACTTGAATATGGGAACATGCCGGTTCCTGAACCGGAAAAAGATTGCGCAATCATAAAGATTAAAAGAATCGGTATTTGCGGTACAGACCTTCATGCTTATGAAGGAACGCAGCCGTTTTTTAATTATCCGCGTATTTTAGGGCATGAGCTTTCGGGTGAGCTGATTAGCTTTGACAATGCGCCCGGTTTTGAAAAAGGGGAGGCCGTATCGCTAATTCCTTATTTCAGTTGCGGTACCTGCATTGCCTGCCGCAGGAGCAGGCCTAATTGTTGTGCCGATATAAAGGTATTTGGTGTTCATATTGACGGGGGTATGAAAGAATATATTTCTGTTCCTTCAAAATATTTATTACATGGTGAAGGGTTAAGCTTTGACGAGCTGGCCCTTGTAGAACCGCTTGCTATAGGAGCGCATGGTGTAAGGCGTGCTGATGTTGCTCCCGGTGATTTTGTTTTGATAATTGGGGCCGGTCCTATTGGCCTGGGCACTATGGAATTTGCGCGTATTGCTGGGGCTAAGGTGATTGCGCTGGATGTAAATGAACAGCGCTTGCAGTTTTGCAAAGAAAACCTGGAGGTGCATGCTGCCGTTAATGCTCTGGATAAGGATGTTGCTGGTCAGTTAAAAGAAATTACAGGGGGCGATATGCCAACGTCTGTTATTGATGCTACCGGAAATTTGAGGGCCATCAATAACGCTATTCATTACCTGGCGCATGGGGGCAATTATGTATTGATAGGGTTACAAAAAGAGCCTTTCTCATTCAGTCATCCCGAGTTTCATAAGCGTGAATCAACACTGATGAGTAGCCGCAATGCTACGCGCGATGATTTTGAGCACGTCATCAAAAGTATGAAAGCAGGGAGGGTTAATCCGAAAACCTATATAACGCATACGGTAGATTTTGACGAGGTGAAGAAAAGCTTTGAGTCCTGGCTGGATCCTAAAACAGGCGTTATTAAAGCGATGGTTCAGCTGTAGCGTGGCTTAACATCGCTCTTCGGGATTTGTAGCCCCGAAGTTATAGGTTGTAGCCAAAGGCTACAAGTAGTTATGCGAAACAAAATGTTTCGCAGCGTATCGAAGCTAAAAAATATTATGCATACGGCATGCATCACATTTTAACGGGTTTGAATTAAAAAACATAGTTTTGATATAATGGGTATTATGTCTCGCAAAAAATCAGCAAAAAAAGAGATCATTCTCAGAACTGCGGCAGCAATGTTCAGGGAAAAGGGCTTTGCTGCAAGCTCTATGCGCGACCTTGCTGAAAAGATTGGCATAGAAGCTGCCAGCCTTTATAATCACATACAATCCAAAGCCCAGATACTGGAAGAAATTATAGAGAGCGTTTCTGAAGAATGCAGGCTGCATTTAGATGACCTGCAAAAGGCCCCTACCAGTTCGCTGGAAAAAATAGAATCGCTTATCCGTTTCCACACCCGCATGATGATGAACCGGTTTGAAGAATACTCTGTTATGGTAAGCCAGTGGATGCACCTGGAAGGTGATAAGCTCTCCCGGTTTGCTGCTGACCGCAGGGACTATGTGAAGCGTATGGAAGCCATTGTGGAAACCGGTATTCAAAAGGGCGAGCTAAAGCCTGTAATGCCTTATGTGGTGGTATTAAATATTTTATCTTCGGTACGCGGACTTGAGTTTTGGCAGCGCAGCGCTAAAAGCCATACGGCACAGGAAATGGAAGAGAATATAGTAGCGCATTTGATTGCGGGAATTACCCTATAGTTTTTTAAGCAGACAGCAATCTACTATCAGCGAAGTTGCCTGCCCGTCCGATTCAGGAGGGCGTCGTACTGCTCCTGTTACGGTAATCCTACTTAACAACTTTAAAGTTGCCATTCATTTTAAGAAAAATCACTTCCCCGCTTTTAATAACAGCATCAGCGGTTACTGCTGTATGGTTACAACTATAATTTATGGTTATAAGCAGCACATTGGTTTTAGCAGGATCAACCAGTTGCAAAAACTTACAGCTGCCGGCCTCCGATAAGAACAATTTTTTCCCGGTAGCGCGTTCCAGTAATTCTTTTATTATCTGCAACTGGCATACGCCCGGTAATACCGGCTGGCCCGGGAAGTGGCCTTCAAAAATTTTATGGCTGGCATTTATGGTTATGGCAGCCACTGCTTTGCCGGCTTCGTTGCTAAACGTATCAAGTGTATATAAATTTTCAATCAGCATAAGACTGCAAATTTATGAGTTTCTCCAACGGTACAATTTCATACCCGGCCTGCTGTACCTGTTCTATAAACCGGGACAGCATACTCACAGTAATGGCCGCTGTATCATGAAATAAAAAAATACTTCCCGGCTTTAAAGCGCGTTGCAGTTTTTTAAGCAATGCTGTTTCATTTTTCGCCATGGTATCCATACTGCGTACATTCCAGCCAATAGCTGTATAGTTCATTGCTTCAACCGCCTTTTTTAAATTAGGTGTGGTGACTCCATAAGGCGGACGAAACCATTTCATTTCAATTCCCAGTACTTCCTTCACCAATTGGTGCATTTGCTCCAGGTCTTTGTGCATATTCTTTGACGACATGAGATCGAACCCATATCCGTGCGTATAGCTGTGGGAGCCAATGGTATGGCCCTGCTGATGCGCCAGCCTCAATAATTCCGTATTAGCTGCTGCATTTTTGCCTATGCAAAAAAAAGTAGCTTTTATATCGTATGTTTTTAGTAGATGCAATATCTGAGGGGTGTATTGTTTCAAAGGGCCATCGTCAAAAGTAACAGCAATTTTTTTTTCGTTTATATCGGCTTTACAAATAGTTTTCATGTAAAACTGCGAATGCACAAAATAGCTGCCATAGAAGAGTAATGACAGGTAGAAAATGACAGGCAGCAAGTAAGCGTAGAAAGGCACGTTAAAGCTGATATCAAACACAAGGAGCGCTATAAGCAGCAATGCAAAGGCAATATTGGTATTTCTGAAGTTTAACATGCCGATAAAAGGTACAGGGCCGGGTACCTTTGCAGGTAATTGTTATAGATCAGGATATTGCTTACAGGAGCTCCCTGAAATTTTTTCTGTTTTAAAATATGGGATGCCATCCACAAAGCAAAACCAATGGAAGTAGGGTACTCTCCGCAGTACTGCTTATAAGTAATAACCTTGTTTTTTGTAAACAGGTCACGGACCAATTCCCTGTAATGTGCGTTTTCTCCTGCATTACCGTTATTGCCGGTTATTACCAAGTCTAAATCTGTAACAGCAATATTGTTCTCTTTTAAAAAGGTTTCTATTAAAGAGGTTACGGGTATTTCCGGCTTGTAATAGTTTTTAAATGCAGTTAACCGGGCCAGTGCGTTGTCCTTTTTTTTATCAAGAACAAAAAAAGCGGCCCCATCGCCGGCCATTGTTCCTTTGGTATTGCTGTCCGTTAACGCTAAGCTTTCAGTATCAGTTTTATATAATCCAAAACGCTTTAATATAGTATGGCTTTTGTCTGTGATCTCATCTGCGGCGCCTATTAAAACATGCGCTGCTTCGCCTTCTTCCAGTAAAGACACCGCATCTGTTAATGCTGCTTCAAATGAGGATCCCCTGTGCACATAAGTATTATTATAATTATGACACTGAAGCATGAGGGCTATTTGTGCGGCTACAGTGTTATGGGTAGATTGAATAAACGCCGTTGGAGACAGTAATGTTTCTTTAAACTCCACCATCCGGGTTAAAAACTGGTCCGTATCCGCCAGGCAGCCATAAGCGGTACCGGTAATAATAGCATCCGGGTTTTTTATGCCTGCCTGCTGCAGGGCTTCCGATGCTGCTGCTACTCCCATTTTGATAATGCGGCTCATACGGCGGATCAGTTTTGCATCTACATACTTTGTATAATCCGGTTCTATGCAGCTAAGCTTGTCGCCTGTATAATTTGCCGGTGCAGCCATCATTGTTTCAAAATCCTGCTGCGGAGACACAGCGCCTGCCGCTTTAATATAAACGGGAAGGCCTGGTTCTTCATATATTTTTCTTTCACTAAGCATGTAAATAGGATATGTGCGAATGTATATTAAAAAACGGATAGCTTTTATAAACGGTCATCAAACATTAAAGGAAATATACCTGGGAATAGATATATTTGAATGATATACCAAATAACGAATACTTTTCAAATGAAAACAAGAAAAATCACACTTACCGAACAGGAAATACCAGAACAATGGTATAACATAGTTGCAGACATGCCTAATAAGCCGCTGCCACCGCTGCACCCGGGCACAAAAGAGCCTATTGGTCCCGAAGCGCTGGCCCCTCTTTTTCCGCAGGAGCTGATAAAGCAGGAAGTATCTGCAGAAAAATGGATCACTATTCCTGATGAAGTGCGCAACATATACAGTATCTGGAGGCCAACGCCTTTGTACCGCGCTTATGAGCTGGAAAAAGCCCTGGATACGCCGGCTAAAATTTATTATAAGTACGAGGGCGTAAGCCCTGCCGGATCGCATAAGCCAAACACAGCCGTGCCGCAGGCCTATTATAATATGAAAGAAGGTGTTAAACGTATTACCACCGAAACCGGCGCGGGTCAGTGGGGAAGCGCATTAAGTTTTGCCTGCAACCTTTTTGGCATTGAATGCGAAGTGTATATGGTAAAACTTTCTTTTGATCATAAACCCTACCGGAAAATAATGATGAATACCTGGGGCGCTAAAGTAATACCTTCTCCTTCGGAATTTACCGCGGCAGGAAGAAAAATTTTAGCACAGGATCCCAACAGTCCCGGCTCTTTGGGTATTGCTATTTCCGAAGCAGTAGAAATGGCGGCACAGAGAGAAGATACCAAATATGCCCTGGGCAGTGTGCTGAACCATGTGCTGTTACATCAAACAATTATAGGACTGGAGGCGCATAAGCAAATGGAAAAAGCCGGCGATCTCCCCGATGTGGTAATAGCACCTTTTGGCGGCGGCTCTAACTTTGCCGGCATTTCTTTTCCTTTCCTCAGGCTGAACCTGGAAGAAGGAAAGAACATACGTTGTATAGCCAGCGAGCCCACTTCCTGTCCCAAGCTGACAAGAGGAGTATTCCGTTACGATTTTGGTGATACGGTGGGTATGACGCCGTTATTACCGATGTACACCCTGGGCCACAATTTTGTACCGGCACCCATTCATGCCGGGGGATTGCGCTATCATGGTGCCGGCGCTATTGTCAGTCAGCTTTTGAAAGACGGATTGATTGAAGCAAGCGCGCATGATAACCTGGAAGTGTTTGAAGCAGGCGTACTATTTGCAAAGGCAGAAGGCATTATACCGGCTCCCGAGGCTACACATGGTATTGCCACTGCTATCAAAGAAGCAGAACGTTGTAAGCGGGAAGGAAAAGCTGAAACTATTTTGTTCAACCTCTGCGGGCATGGCAATTTTGATATGAAAGCTTACCAGGATTATTTTGAAGGTAAAATAGTAAGGCACGAGCTAACAGATGCAGATATCCGGCATTCTTTAGAAGAGCTGGATACACCGGTGATTGCTTAATTTAAGATTATTACATCTCAGGAGCTGTCTTCAAAAAAGGCAGCTTTTTTTTGTGCCAGGTTGTGCAGAACTTATTGAGGGTCAACGGATTTGAAAAAAGGGTTTAGGGAACTAAAAATTATCTCACATCTCCCCCCAATAAAAAGCTGATGACTTTTTTGCAGCCCATACGATAATACTACGGCAACTCAATGATGACGTTTATTTATTTGTATTAGCAACAGAATATCAACAATCACTATTTAACTAATGTTTATTATGAAACAGAAACTATTCTTTCTATACATTTTATTTATTGCTGCTTTTCCTCTGAATATGGCGGCACAGCCAGGCTATTCTTCCAACAATTTTCAACAGTTGGTAAGTTTTAAACCGGCAAATAACAATTACTATTACCTTAATGATGCCGATTTTGGCTATTTGAATGAGTTTGTATCGCTCAACTTTACTATTGAGTTTTGGGTAAAAGTACTTCCTAACGTACAACCCGGCACACGCATTTTTGCAAGTA
>DAOLFI010000806.1:0-2338 GCA_035326385.1 Niabella sp. | reverse complement strand
CAGAGCTGACAGGATTATAAAATAAGAGTAACCATGTTAAAAAAAACTCCGAAGGAGTGATATAAAGCATAGAAACCTGCAAAATTAAATGCGTTTGCCGTGTCACTGAAGCTTTTATCAAAAAGATACAAACTGCATTAAAATAAAGGTCATTCAAACAGCCAATCCACCTGTTTCCTGTTTCCGCTTTCATATAAGCCTGCATCATATACAGGCAACGGTGCATCAGCATCAATAAAACCGAGTACTAAAGCCACGCCTCTGGCAAGCTTCAATGTATTGTTACCAGGTTTAAATTCATAACTGTGAACATGCAACTGCGGCATACCAGGCACTATCATGGCATTGGCTATTTTAGTATCTGCCTGACCGTAATCATTGGCACTGGCATTTGTTTCAAGCTCAGGTTGTTTCAGGTAAGTAGTGTCTACTGTAAAAGCTGCTTTTTGCGGCTTAAAAAAGCCCACCAGCATTTTTACGGGCTTTTTATTGCTAAATGAAATTTCAGTGCCATTAGTTACCTGATCTGTAAAAGAAGTTTTCACCCCCCGCAATCCCTTCAGCTCCCCCGCAAAAGACCTGATAGCGAAATCCTTATCGGCAAAGGGGTGCGCCAAACTATCTACTGTATAAGCGCGATCATAGTTAAAAAGACTTATATCTGCATTTTTCAATGGTACAACCGTTTTTACCTGGCCTGGTTTTACATTTTTGAGAGAATCCAGCTTACGCTGAAAGATGGACAGTTCCTCTTCAAAGACCGGTAAAACATCCGCCCAGTTCTTATACCTGCCCCCTGCGCCTGATAAAGGAATTTTCCGTCCTCCTGTTTGCATACTGTTAGCGTACAGGTAAGCAGGTTTTGTAAGATCTGTAAGCTTTTTATACCATTTAACACTTTCCTTTAATAATGGCAATACCCTGTCCAGGTCAGCCAGATCGTTAGAATATTTGTAACGCAGCACCTGCAAAGCAGCTTCAGCTTTAAAAGCAAAATGGTAAGCCATAGCCTTATAGCTGTAGGCATCATTTTTCACACGTTCAAATTCTGCATTGTTCCTGGTTACGTTTTCAACAGCATCAATAGCAGCTACCGCCTTATCTCCGTGCTCTTTTACTTCCCTGATAATCTGAACCGGAGTTTCTCCTGTATGCTTTTGCCCATTCCACTCTTTCTCGGCATACTCTGCCAGGGATTCGCCTTCGGGACTTTCGGCTTCATACAACAAGGTAAACAGGCCGTAACGATAGGGGTTGATCAGCTGTGTCATTAACATGCCCAGGTTAAGGGTTTGCCGGTTACCATCTGTAATGCCAAAGCGTCTTAATAATTTAGGAGAGATCTCACCAGTCTCTTCGTAAGCTTTTAAAATATTTTGTCCATTGGCTTCGTTCACGCCGAACTGGCTTGCCAAGCTCTTACTCCAGTACCCGATTCCTTCCGTCCTGTCTCTTTTTGCCTTCCAGGCATAACGGCTCCAAGCTTTGTACCAGAGCCAGTCACGTTCAATTTGCAGCAGCCTTTTACCATCTTTTACACTGTCTGCCGAATAAGGCCAGTCCCAATAAGAAGCCTGCGGATACAGATGCAAACCATTCCCCCCCATCACCTCGTGCATACCTGTTACCGAGCGCTGGATAAAATCGGCAGAAGCATAACGGAAGGGCTCAAGGGTGGCTAATATGTGCACATTCTCTATCTGAACACTGCCTAATTTGCTTAATGTTTGATGTAATTCAGCCCATGCGCCACGCGGACGGTCGTAAGTAAGCGCTTCGCCGTTAAACTTAGCCTCAGTATACAAATTTTTATATAATGGTAAAGCAGCTTTCATAACAGCAGGAGCATCTGTATCATGCGCCCGTAAAACGATTGGTGGCTCCTCTGTTTTACCCAAAGTTTTTAACCCGTCCTGCACACCCGGGATAATCGTTTTTGTGAACCACTCAATATCATCATTTCCTACCCCTTCCATAGCCTCTCCCAGGCAGACCATTAAACCAACGTTAGGATATTTCTCTACAAATGCAGCAATAGACTTACGGGTATAATCTGCTATCAGCGGAATAATAGGCCTTTCCCGGTCCTGTGTTTTCATTCCATGTTTTTCGGCAAAAGGCTTTGATACCAGAATATTGTAAAACATCTGGATGACCCATATCCCCCGTTTATCGGCTTCCGTGGTAAGAAATTTGAAAATGTCTTCGTTCTTTTTAAAAGTAGCTTCATCTACTTCAACCGCATAAGGATAGTCTTTTAGCTTTACCAAGGAGGCAAACGGGTGGCCGTTCCATAAATACAGCGAGTTCATCCGGTTGTTTACCATCGAATCAAGCA